>JBILGJ010000024.1:0-15627 GCA_044351125.1 Micropepsaceae bacterium | reverse complement strand
CCCCGTTTACCATCGCCTTGAGCCCGACGACCTGCGCTCGCCCGAGCAGCGTTTCAAACGACTCCCGACCCCAAATGTCCTCGAAAGAGGACGCATGCAGCGCGGCCAGCGCCGGTGCATCGTCGGTCAGGGCCGCCTCAACTCTGATACCGACATTCATGAAGGAAGCCGCGCATCCGGCGCGCGCAAATAGGCTGGCGTCGCCGGGTGCAGCGCAGGATCAGCCTGCCGCCCGAATTGGGCGAGTTGAACCGCATCGATCTCTGATATGTCATGCGACGGACAGGCCGCGTCAGGCAGGTTCAGCAGATTGCGGCCAGTGCCAAAAAGAAGCATGGGCCGGTCACAAGCCTGCAAGAACACCCGCGCGGCATCACCGACCGGCATCAGCCCCGCTGGAACGACATGGCGACCATCAGGATCGCGAACAAGCACATAGACTTCATCGCGCCTGGCATCGATCACAACCCCCGTGCGCACCCCCGGATGAGCAGCTTGCGCCTGCACAGCAAGGCATTCAAGGCTGGACACGCCGACCAGAACGGCGCCTGTCGCAACCCTGAGACCCTTGGCGAAAGCGATACCAACCCTGACGCCGGTGAATGCGCCAGGACCAGTTGTTATCACCACGCGATCCAGCTCTCGAAACGTTGCGTCACAGGCCGAAAACAACTCGCCGACCATGGGGGGCAGCACTTCGGCCTGCTGCCCTGCCGCTCCGGCGACACGCCGATGCCCAATGAGACGACCGTCACCGGCAAGCAACGCCGCCGAGACCGGACCGAAGCTTGTATCAAGCGCGAGGATCAGCCCCGTGCTCATACAATCTGGCAGGCTTCATCGAATGACAAGCGTGGCGAACGGGGAAACACCCCGCTGGGATCTCCGTACCCGATGCAGCAGATGAAGTTGGACTTGATCTTCGTGCCTGCAAAGAACGCCTTGTCGACACCGTCGTTGTCAAACCCGGACATGGGGCCGCAATCAAGCCCCAGCGCCCGGGCAGCCATGATCAGATAGGCCCCCTGGAGCGAGCTGTTGCGAAAGGCTGTCGTCTCGGACAGCCGCTCGTTGCCGGCAAACCAGCTGCGGGCGTCGGCATGCGGAAAAAGCGTCGGAAGCCTGTCATGGAAAGCAAGGTCATAGCCGATGATGGCGGTGACCGGCGCCGTCATCACCTTCGCGACATTGTTGGGCAACACGAACGGCTTGAGCTTCTCGCGACCTGCCGCTGATGTAACGAAGACGAACCGTGCGGGCGAACTGTTGGCACTCGTCGGCGCCATCCGCAAAAGGTCATAGAGCGCATGGATCAGGGTCTCGGAAACGGGCTTGTCTAGCCACTTGTTCTGCGTGCGCGCTGAGCGGAACAGCTGGTCAAGCGCGTCGTCGGGTATGGCGTGGTGCATGTGATTGCCTCCAGGAAAGGTGATGAAAAGCGATGCCGACCTTCTCGTCCCTCAGGCCGAGACGGCCTCCACCGCATTGACCTCGGGAATGTAGTGGCGAAGCATGTTCTCGATGCCGTTCTTCAGCGTCGCAGTCGACGACGGACAGCCCGCACACGAGCCCCGCATGTTCAGGAACACGGTCCCCGAACTGCCCTCAAAACCGCGAAACACGATGTCGCCGCCATCCCGTGCCACTGCCGGACGCACGCGCGTCTCCAGCAGTTCCTTGATCTGCACGACAATTTCTTCGTCCTTGGGATCATAGGCCTCCGCCAGGGCCGGGGCACTCTCTTCCCCGTCAATCGCGGCGAAACCCTTCGTGAAGTGCTCCATGATCGCCCCGAGGATCAGCGGCTTGAGGGCCGACCATTCGCCCTGCCCCTTTGTGACGGTCACGAAATCCGTCCCGAGCATGACGCCGCAAACCCCATCGATCGCAAAGAGCCGCGCAGCCAGCGGCGAGCGTTGCGCTGCCTCGGCCGTCGGAAAATCTGCAGCCCCCTCCCTGAGCACAACGCGACCCGGCAGGAACTTCATGGTGGCGGGATTAGGCGTGGATTCCGTCTGGATGAACACTGGCAGGACCTCGGATCGTATTTGGTGCCCGAGAGATAGTTCGACTTTGGGTTCTGAACAACAGGTTGCCGCCAGCCGGCAACGTTTTTCCTGCGCCGGCCAGGTCAGAGGCCTCAGGCCAGCTCGTCGATGTCGCTGTCGCTCAGGCTGCCCGGCACGATGGTAACCGGTATGGGATAGGCCATCTGCGCCTGCTGGGCTACTAGCGAGACAAGTGGCCCAGGCCCCTCCCGCCCCGGACTTGAGGCAAGGACCAGGACCATGATGTCGGGATCGTCCTTCAAGAGCCCCAGCACCGCCTCCCGCGATTTGCCCTCGCGCACAATCAGTTCAGGATGCAGCCCCGACAGCTCATTCACGGTCTTGGCAGCCGCGTAGAGCAAACGCTCGGCCTCGTCGAGCGCCTCCTCCCGCATGGCATCCTCTACTGAACGCCAGTGCTGGAAATCACCCGCAGCAATCACGATGAGAAGTGAAACAAGACCACCCGTATGCTGGGCGCGCCGAGCCGCATAACGCAGCGCCTTCCGGTGCTCGGGCGATTGGTCGACGATCACCAGAAACTTGCGCCGCCGCGGAGGGGCCGACGAAGCCTGCGGCTTCTCTTCAGTCATGGGGCAGCACCGTTAACCTGCAGCCCGCAGTCTAGCATCATCGTGCAATGCCAACAACGCGGCGGACACCGTCCATGATGGGCCCCGAGATGGCCCGGGCCTTCTCGGCTCCCTGGCGCAATTGCCGATCCAGCTCGGCCTCATCATTGAGCAGGCGCCGCATCTCATCGGCGATGGGTGAGAGCTTCGACACCACAAGGTCCGCGAGCGCGTTTTTCAGGCTAGAGAACTGCGCCCCACTGAACTCGTCGATCACGGCCTGCTTCGACTTTTCCTGGAACGCGGCATAGATGGAAATCAGGTTGGCGGCTTCGGGCCGCCCTTCAAGCTCCGCTTCGGAAGACGGAAGCGGGTGAGGATCCGTCTTGGCCTTGCGGAACTTGAGCGCAATCGTGTCAGCGTCATCCGTAAGGTTTATGCGCGAATAGTCGGACGGGTCAGACTTCGACATCTTTGCCTTTCCATCCCTAAGGCTCATCACCCGCGTGGCCGGACCAGTGATGATCGGCTCAGGCAAGGGGAAGAAACCCGGCACGGAAAAGTCATTGTTGAACTTCTGCGCGATGTCGCGCGCAAGCTCCACATGCTGCTTCTGGTCATCGCCGACGGGTACGTGCGTGGCCTTGTAGCCAAGGATGTCTGCCGCCATGAGCACGGGATAGGTATAAAGCCCCACGCTCATCTTCTCGCTGTTCTTGCCGGCCTTGTCCTTGAACTGCGTCATGCGGTTCAGCCAGCCAACCCGGGCGACGCAATTGAAGATCCAGGCAAGTTCGGCATGATCGCTGTTGCCCGACTGGACAAAGATCACCGATCGCTGCGGATCGACCCCACTCGCGATATAGGCCGCCGCCACCTCGCGCGAGGCCTTGGCCAGTTGCTGCGGATCGAACTCCATCGTCATCGCATGCAGATCAACGACGCAATACACGCACCGATACGAGGACTGGAGCTTGAGCCAGTTGCGCATGGCCCCCAGATAGTTCCCGAGATGCAGGTTACCCGTCGGTTGCATGCCCGAAAAAACCAGGGGAGTGTGTTCCGCGCTCATCGTCTTGGTCCGGAAAATGTGAAACGTGCCGCCGCCTTATGGCCAATCCGGGGCTCGGGAGCAAGGGACAGGGGCGCCGCGCTTAACCACCCGCCCCGCCGCGATTGCGGCGCTGGACGCGAATGCCGCCATCCCCCAGGGCTTCGAGCACCTTCTCGCGGATGTCCTGGATCCGCTGCGGGTGGGTCACCTTGAGGCCATAGACATCCTTTACATAAAAGACGTCGACGGCCCGCTCGCCATAGGTGGTCACCTGCGCAGAGTGGATGGAGAGACGCGCGACGAAGAGCGCCCGCGTGAGGTCATGCAGGAGCCCCGGACGATCCCGGCCATTGACCTCGATGACCGTATGCGAGTCGGAGGCAGCATTGTCGATCAGCACCTGCGGCTCTACGCGAAAGGCCTCCTCGCGCTTGCGCACGCCCTTTGCATCGATGACCGACCGCGGCACAACCTCTCCGGCCAGCACGCGTGCCATGGTCTGCCGGATACGCTCGAAAGCACGGCTATCCGTGATCGGTTGCCCGGTCACATCCTGGACCGAGAAAAGGTCAATTGCCATGCCGTCGCTGGTGGTGAAGATCTTTGCGTCCACGATGTTTGCCCCGCACATCGCAAAGGCACCGGCAATACGCGAGAACAGGCCCGGATGGTCCTCCGTGTAAACGGAAATCTCGGTGACGGAACGGGGGGTGTCGACCCGGGGCGCCAGGTCGAACTTCTGCCCGCGTCGATCAGCGTCACGCATCTGCAGCGCAAGCCGCTCGTGCGTTTCGGTGTCGAGGGAAAGCCAGAAGGCGTCATAATGCCGGGCAATCGCTCGATCACGCTCGGCCGCATCCCACCCCGCCAGACGGGCCTCGAGCGCCTCGCGCGCCATCCTGACAAGTTGCGGGCGCGCAGTGGCGCTCAAGCCACCAAGCATCTGCGCTTCGGCCTCGAAGTAGAGTTGCCGCAGCAATTGCCCCTTCCAGCCATTCCACACGCCAGGCCCGACAGCGCGGATATCGGCGACCGTAAGGCAGAGCAGAAGTCTCAGGCGCTCCGGTGACTGAACGACGGCAACAAAGTCCCGTATCGTCTTGGGGTCGGCCAGGTCCCGCTTCTGCGCCACGTCGCTCATGACAAGATGGTTGCGAACAAGCCACGCGACGGTTTCGGTCTCAGCCGCACCCATGCCAAGGCGCGGACACAGGGACTGCGCCACTTCCTCGCCAACCTCCGAGTGGTCACCTTCCCGGCCCTTTGCAATATCGTGCAGCAGGACCGACATGTAGAGAACTTCGCGCGAGAGCACCTTGTGAATGATCTCGTTGGCGAGCGGATGCTCTTCCTTGTATTCGCCACGCTCGATCTTCGCGAGGTGTCCGATGGCTCGGATCAGGTGCTCATCCACGGTATAGTGGTGATACATGTTGAACTGCATCTTCGCCACGATGCGCCCGAAATCGGGCACGAACGCGCCGAACACGCCAGCCTCATTCATTTGCCGGAGCGCGCGTTCCGGATCCCGGCGCGAGCAGAGCAACTCGAGGAAAAGCCGGTTCGCTTCAGGATCGGCCCGCAGCTTGTCATCCACCAGATGCAAGTTTCGCGTAACATGCCGCAGCGCATCCGGATGAATGTCCACCCCCTTCTGGTTGGCGATGTGGAACAGGCGGATCAGGTTGCATGGCTTGTCCCGCAGCGTCTCCACCCCATCGACATTCACGCGGTTCTGCTCGACGAAGAAACCCTCGGTACTTGTGCGCCACCGCCCTATACCCGGAATCATGCGCCCGAAGGACGGCCAGGACTTTACGTTCTGCGCCTCGAGCGCCGCACAGAAGATGCGCGTCAGGTCACCAACGGTCTTGGCCGTCAGGAAGTAGCGCTGCATGAAGCGCTCGACGCCGCGCTCGCCCTTCACGTCGTGAAATCCAAGACGGCGCGCAAGTTCGACCTGGGCATCAAACGCCAGGCGCTCCTCGGCGCGGCCCGCCACAAGATGCAAGTGGCACCGCACGAGCCAAAGGAATTCCTCGGCTTCCTCGAAGGCCCGCAACTCATCGGCGTTCAGGAAACCGACCTGAACGAGCCCCGACACATCGTCGACACGATAGAGATACTTGGCTATCCAGTAGAGCGTGTGCAGGTCACGAAGGCCACCCTTTCCATCCTTGACGTTGGGCTCGACCAGATACCGGCTTTCGCCCGTCATCGCGTGCCGACGCTGCCGCTCCGAGAGCTTCGCCTCGATGAAGTCGTTCTGGGCGATCGCAACGACTTCCGACGCAAAGCGCGACTTGAGCTCGCTGAACAGGGGCTTGTAACCGCAGATGAAACGGGCCTCGAGGACCGACGTGCGGATGGTGTGGTCAGCCTTCGAAAGACGGATGCATTCGTCGATCGAGCGCGTCGCATGCCCTACCTTGAGACCCAGGTCCCATAGCAGGTAAAGCATGAATTCGACCACGCTCTCGCCCCACGCTGTCTGCTTGAAGGGCATGACGAAAAGCAGGTCGATGTCCGACCCTGGCGCGAGCGCACCCCGGCCATAGCCACCAACGGCCACGATCGAAATCCGCTCCGATTCCGTCGGGTTCTGTGCATAGAACGCGTGTTTTGTGGTGAAATCGTAGAGCGCGTGGATCAGCTCATCGACATCCTGCGCAAGCACCTTGGCGACACCAAGACCAGTACCACCGGTTTCAAGCGCGGTGCGCATGCGCTGGCGCGCCTGGGCAAGCGCATCCTTGAAGAGAGGCAGCGCCGCACGTCTGAGGCGCGAAACATCCGCACCCTGCTCATGCGCAACCGCCGTCAGCCGCGTTCGCAGGTCATCCTTGGCGTCAGTCGCATCCATTGGGTCCGGCCCGGTTGTTCTGGCTCGCTCCCGCTCAAACTACCTGATCGACCAGACGCTTCAACTCATAAACAAGGTCGAGTGCAGCCTTTGGCGTGAGTTCGTCCACGCTCAGCGCACGGATCCGGTCCTCCGCCACGCTCGGGCGCGCCGGCGCCGCCGATCCCGCCATCGCCGCAAATAGCGGCAGATCGTCAAGAAGCGTCTTCGCCCGACGCCCGGTGTCGCCCTGCTCAAGCGCCCGCAACACTTCCTGTGCACGCCGCAGGACATCATCCGGGAGACCTGCAAGCTTCGCGACCTGGATACCATAGGACCGGTCAGCAGCCCCCTGCAGCACCTCATGCAGGAAGACGATGCCCCCCTGCCACTCGCGCACGCGCACCGTGACATTGGCAATGCCTTCGAGGCGCTGCGCGAGCCCGGTGAGCTCGTGATAATGAGTGGCAAACAGCGCCCGTGATCGATTGACGTGGTTCAGCCGCTCGACCGTGGCCCAGGCGATCGACAGGCCATCATAGGTCGCCGTCCCCCTGCCAATCTCGTCAAGGATCACCAGCGAACGCTCGGTCGCCTGGTTGAGAATGGCGGCTGTCTCGACCATCTCGACCATGAAGGTCGAGCGGCCCCGTGCAAGGTCGTCGGCAGCGCCCACACGACTGAAGAGCCGATCCACCAGCCCGATCCGGGCCTCCGCAGCCGGGACGAACGAGCCCATCTGGGCCATGATCGCGATAAGCGCATTCTGCCTGAGGAAGGTCGACTTGCCGGCCATGTTCGGGCCCGTCACAAGCCAGAGGCGACCAGGTCCATCCGCCGAGAGATTGCAACTGTTTGCAACGAAGCCTTGCGCCTGTCGCGCAAGCGCAGCTTCGACAACGGGATGTCGGCCTCGGTCGATATTGAACTCGACCCCCTCGGAGATGATGGGTCGCGTGAACCCCTGGTCAATCGAAAGCGTGGCGAGCGCCGACAGGACATCAACCTGTGCAACACACTGCGCCACGTCAGAGAGTGGACCGGCTGCAGCCTGGATATCGGCAACCAACTGGTCATGGAGCGCGATCTCGATCGAAAGCGCACGCTCTGCCGCATCGGCAATCCGGCTTGCCAGGTCAGACAGCTCGACATTGGTATATCGCTGCGCCTGCGCCGTTGTCTGCCGATGAATGAAGCTTCGCCCTGTTTCAGAAGTCTTCAGCTTCTCCGCATTCGCGGCAGTGATCTCGATATGATACCCGAGAACATTGTTGTGTTTGACCTTCAGCGATCCGATCCCGGTCTCTGACCGCAGACGCGCTTCAAGGTCGATGATCACAAGCCGCGCATCGTCACGCAGGCGACGCACCTCATCAAGCTCCGGATGAACCCCGGACGCAATGAAGCCGCCATCGCGCGCCTGCAATGGCAGATCACCAGCGAGGATGCGCACCAGGGACTCATGGATTGCGCGCAACAGGCCCTGTGCATGGGAAAGGCGCTCAGTCAAAGCCAGGATATCGTTGGGTAGAGGCTGCAGCACATCCGGCCTCGCCCTCAGCGCATCGGGGATGGCAAAGGCATGAACAAGCGCGTCACGCACGACGCCGAGGTCACGCGGGCCGCCCCGCCCGAGCGACAGCCGCGCAAGGGCGCGCGACATGTCGGGAAGCCGTCGAAGCACGCCGCGAACCCGCTCGCGCGCATCATCTGACGATACAAAATAAGCAACCGCATCAAGCCGCGCATTGATGCGCTGGGCATCCGTGAGCGGAGACTGCAACCACTCGGCGATTTCACGCCCGCCCGATGCGGTCAGGGTACGATCGATGGTTGCAAGGAGACTTCCCTCATGCTCCCCCGACAGCGTCTCGCAAATCTCGAGATTCCGGCGCGTCGCGCCATCGATCGTCATGATGCCCGACTGCGACTGTTGCCGCGGCGGACGCAACGAGGGCAGTCGGCCCTTTTGCGTCAGCTCGAGATAGGCAAGGACGCCGCCTGCCGCCGAAACCTCGGCCTTCGAGAAATTGCCGAAACCCTCGAGGGCGGTCACCCCGAACTGCCGCTTGAGCAGGCGCTCGCCGGCCTCCGGATCCGTCTTGAGCCGCGAGATCGGAGTGATCCTGTCTCCGCACTCCATCCGCACCGAAGCAAGCACCGTATCGTCGGACAGGTTGTCCGCCACCAGCAGTTCGGCAGGCGAGATCCGCGACACAAGCGGCAGCAAGGCCTTCGGATCAGCCTGGGACGTCATGAATGTCCCGTCGGTTATGTCGGTCCATGCGACGGCATACGAACCACCAGCCCGACCTATGGCCGCGAGATAATTGTGCCGGCGGGCCGACAGCAATTGGTCCTCGGTCAGCGTACCGGGCGTGACCACGCGCACGACGTCGCGTGCGACAACCGATTTGGACCCGCGCTTGCGCGCCTCGGCAGGATCCTCGGTCTGCTCGCAAATCGCGACCTTGAAGTTCTTCCTGATCAGGGTGAGCAGGTAACTCTCCGCCGAATGCACCGGAACGCCACACATCGGGATGTCGGCGTCCTGATGTTTGCCCCTCTTGGTCAAGGCAATGTCCAGCGCTGTTGAAGCCTTCACGGCGTCATCGAAAAACAGCTCGTAGAAATCACCCATCCGGTAGAAAAGCAGGTAATCCTGATGGGCCTCCTTGATCTTGAGATACTGCGCCATCATCGGCGTGGCGCCGGCCGCCGCATGCTGCGGCCCTGCGGCATCGTGTAACTCCGAGGGATTTTCCACGGCACTCATGGATTTCTCCTGCCTGTACAGGACGGGCGCCCAAGGCTATTGAGGGCGGCAGGGCGACACCGAAGCCGGCCACCCGGTGGTTCGCGTTCTGTTGAGGACCGAAGTGGACACATGTCGAAAAAGCGACCATTCACCGACCAGGAAGCGCTTCTCTTTCACGCCCACCCCAAGCCTGGCAAGATTGAAATACGGCCCTCCAAGCCGATGGCAACGCAGCGGGACCTGAGCCTTGCCTATTCTCCGGGCGTTGCCGTGCCCGTCCGCGCCATAGCGGAGGATCCATCCACAGTTTATGACTACACCGCCCGCGGGAACCTTGTGGCGGTCATCTCCAATGGCACCGCAATCCTCGGGCTCGGGGACCTCGGCCCCCTGGCCTCCAAGCCCGTCATGGAAGGCAAGGCCGTCCTTTTCAAGCGTTTTGCCGACGTGGACTCGATTGATCTTGAAGTCGACACGCAGGACATTGACGCCTTCATCAATTGCGTGCGCTACCTCGGTCCCACATTTGGCGGCATCAACCTCGAGGACATCAAGGCACCCGACTGCTTTGTCATCGAGCAGCGCCTGCGTGAACTGATGAGCATCCCCGTATTCCACGACGACCAGCACGGCACGGCCATCATAACGGCCGCCGGTCTCGTGAACGCGCTGCACCTGACCGGCCGCGACATTCGCACGACACGGATGGTGGTCAACGGAGCTGGAGCCGCAGGCATCGCATGCCTTGAACTCATCAAGGCCATGGGCATGCCACAGGAGAATGCAATCCTGTGTGACACCAAGGGACCCATCTGGCGCGGACGCACCGAAGGCATGAACCAGTGGAAATCCGCTCATGCCGTCGACACATCGTCACGGTCACTGGCTGAGGCTGTAAAGGGCGCAGACGTTTTCCTGGGCCTTTCCGTCAAGGGCGCCATGACCGCCGACATGGTCCGCTCCATGGCCGCAAAGCCCATCATCTTCGCCTGTGCGAACCCGGATCCCGAAATTACACCCGAGGAAGTCGCCGCCGTCCGCAGTGACGCCATCGTCGCCACCGGAAGGTCGGACTACCCGAACCAGGTCAACAATGTTCTCGGCTTTCCCTACATCTTCAGGGGCGCTCTCGACGTGCGCGCACGCACGATCAACGAGCCCATGAAGATTGCGGCCGCCAAGGCACTGGCCGAACTGGCGCGCGAGGATGTGCCGGACGAAGTCGCCGCCGCGTATCACACCTCGCGGCCGAAATTCGGCCCGGACTACATCATTCCGGTCCCCTTCGACCCACGTCTCATCTCGACGGTTCCGGTTGCAGTCGCACGCGCGGCAATGGAAAGCGGCGTCGCACAGAAGCCGATCGCAGACCTGGATCGCTACGCGAATGAACTGGCCTCCAGGCTCGACCCGGTCGCATCGATCGTCCAGCGGGTCGTGGCAAGGGTCCGCATGGACCCCAAGCGCATCGTCTTTGCCGAGGGCGAGGAAGAAGCCGTCATGCGCGCAGCCCTCGCCTACCAGAATTCGGGCCTGGGCAAGGCAATACTCGTTGGCAATCCAGAAAGCATCCGCGCGACAGCACGCGAAGCAGGCCTCGAGGACATCGATGAGCTCGAAATCGTTTTCGGCCGCCAGAGCCCGAGGACAGCGCAGTACGCACAGTCGCTCTACGAACGCAAGCAGCGCCAGGGTGCACTCCTGCGCGACTGTACCCGCCAGGTCACCTACGACCGCAACATATTCGCCGCCTCAATGGTTGCAGCCGGTCACGCGGACGCCATGGTCACCGGCGTCACCCGGCATTACTCTGTCGCACTCGGTGATGTCCGGCAGGTAATCGACCCCAAGCCGGGCGAACGCGTGGTTGGTGTCTCGATCATCCTGCACAGCGGCCGCACGGTATTCGTCGGCGACACGAACGTGCTCGAGATGCCGACGGCCGAGGAACTCGCCGATATCACGGTTCAGACGGCAGGCGCAGCCCGCCGTTTCGGCTACGAGCCACGCGTCGCGCTTCTCGCCTACTCGACGTTTGGCCAGCCCTGGGGTGAACGCTCGCAGCGCGTGCGCGAAGCCGTCGAACTCCTTGATCGGCGCGGTGTCGACTTCGAGTACGATGGCGAAATGAATGCCGACATCGCCCTGGATATGGAACGCATGGCGCGCTACCCCTTCTGCCGCCTGAAGGGGCCAGCGAACGTGCTGATCATGCCCGCCATCCATTCGGCGTCCATCTCGACGACAATGACCGAGGTCATCGGCGGCGCGACGGTGATCGGACCGTTGCTGGTCGGCCTGTCAAAGTCGGTTCAGATAGCTCCACTCGGCGCAAGGATGAGCGACATCGTCAACATGGCGGCCCTCGCCGCCTACAACATATCGAATTGAGAATGACAGAAATCCACCTCGTCCCCTGCCTGAAGGACAACTATGCCTACATCCTCCACGAACCGCGCACGAAGGCGGTGGCAGTGGTCGATCCGTCCGAGGCAGCACCTGTAATGGACGCGCTGCGCGCACGCAGCCTGTCTCTGACCCACATCCTGAACACCCACCACCATTTCGACCACACAGGCGGCAATCTCGAATTGAAGGAGCGCACCGGCGCCAAGATTATTGGCCCGAGGGCAGATGCAGACCGCATTCCCGGGATCGACATACAGGTTGGCAATGGTGATCTCGTCGCCATCGGCACAGCGATCGCAAGGATATTCGACATCCCGGCACATACGCGAGGCCACATCGCCTTCTGGTTCGAGGAAGCAAAAGCCGTTTTCACAGGCGACACGATGTTTGCCATGGGCTGCGGACGATTGTTTGAAGGCACCCCGGCCCAGATGTGGGCGAGCCTGTCCACCCTGGCACGTTTGCCTGCAGATACGCGGGTCTATTGCGGTCACGAATACACCCAGTCCAACGGACGCTTTGCACTCACGCTCGAGCCCGGCAACGCCGACCTCGTAGCGCGCATGAAGCAGGTCGACGAGCTGCGAAACCAGGGCCTGCCGACCATCCCCTCCACGATCGGCCTCGAATTGAAGACGAACCCCTTCCTGAGGCCAGACAGCCCCGAGTTGCGACAGGCCATGTCCATGGAGACAGCAAACGTAATCGACGTTTTTGCCGAAACCCGGCGACGCAAGGATGTGTTCTGACGGACGCACGACAGATGGACGCTGACGAGATCATTCGGCACCTCGGCCTCAAACCTCACCCCGAGGGAGGCCATTTCCGCGAGATGTTCCGCGACCAGGCAAATGCCGCAGGCCGGTCAGCCTCGACAGCAATCCTCTACCTCCTCAAACACGGCGAAATCTCGCGCTGGCATCGCGTGGACGCCGTAGAGATCTGGCACTGGTACGCAGGCGCACCGCTGGAACTCGGTCTCTCGGCAGATGGCCGGTCGCGCGAAACGCGCATCCTCGGAAATGCCATCGGCACGGGTGAAATGCCTCAGGTGATCGTGCCTGCGCAGCACTGGCAGATGGCACGCTCGCGCGGAAATTTCACCCTGGTTGGCTGCACCGTCGCTCCCGGGTTTGAGTTCAGTGGCTTTGAAATGGCCGAACCGGGTTGGGAGCCCGGCAGCTAGCGCCGCCCAAACTGCGCCAACTGCCGCTGGATGACACCCGACGACGGCCGCCCGCCCATACCCATGCTGGGCGTGAACGTGACCACGAGCATGTCCCCCTGTCGGTAGGGGATCACCGCCGGACCAGCGACAAAGCGGATCCGCTTGAGGGTGACACCGGCTGCATCGCGCCCCGGACCCGACCGTATCCAGTTGATCAGGGCAGTTCCCGCGTTGCGGATGGAGTCGAACAGCAATCCGCGAACCACCGGATCTCGCGCCGCAACGTCCCAGTCGGCTTCGAACAGGACCATGCGGCCCGTCTCTGCCCGCGCCTGCGCCATGATGCGCGACGCATAATCCTGAACAATTGCAAGGGACGGAGCATTGGTCCGGAGCGGTTGCACGGGCCTGCGGTCAGGCGCCACCGGAACACCGCGCATGTTTTCGGGAGTGAAAAGCGTGATCCCGCCAAGCGCAGAAACCCGCAGGACAACAAACTGGTCCTCGCGGACCAGCAGGCGGTCGCCGCCCGCAGCCGGCGCCCAGCGCAGGACGAGGATCTCCTCGCTGCCGTCAAACCTGAGCTTTGGTGCTTCTCCGGTCAGATCCAGCACAAAGCCGATGGGCGTGAATTCGGAACTGTAATGCGCAAGCGAAGGAAGGTCGCGCTCGAAGGCGCGAGCCTCCATTGAGCCCATCCCGGCCAGAAGGGCAATCGCAACAAGGATGACCCGTAACCAGGATCGCAAATCCGGCTCCAACAATACGCAAGCACCGGCCCTCGCCCCCGACAGCGGCCTGCACTCATGCCCCTTTTAACCTCAAACTTATCGGCCGAGATCGTGGCAACAATGTGGTTGGTATGGAGATCAAATACTGATGGTTTACGTAGCGTAAACTTCCCGGACGAGCGGCCTCCGGCGCGCGACGACGCGCACGCCGGCAAGGCCTGCCCGCGGCCGAAGCCTCAATACATGTGCTGCCCGCCATTGATCGACATGGTCGAACCAGTCACGAACCCGGCCTCGTCAGCAACCAGGAACAGCACGCCCCTGGCGATCTCCTCGGCCTTTCCGAGGCGGCCAACCGGGATCTTGGCAACGATCTTCTCGAGAACATTCGCCGGCACCGCTGCGACCATGTCGGTGTCGATATAGCCCGGTGCGATCGCGTTGACCGTGATGCCCTTGGGGGCACCCTCCTGCGCCAGCGCCTTCGTGAAGCCGTGGATGCCCGATTTGGCAGCCGCATAATTGACCTGCCCATACTGCCCAGCCTGCCCATTGATCGAGCCGATGTTCACGATGCGCCCGAACCCGCGATCCAGCATGCCGTCCCAAACAGCCTTGCACATGTTGAAGCAGCCACCGAGGTTGGTGTCGAGAACCTCATCCCACTGCGCCCGGCTCTGCTTCTTCAGGGTCGCATCGCGCGTGATGCCGGCATTGTTCACGACCACGTCGACCGGACCAAGCTTGGCAACCACGGCTGCAACACCCTTGATGCACTGGTCATAGTCGGCAACATCCCATTTGAAGACGGCAATGCCATGCTTCTCGGAGAAGGCCTTCGCCCGCTCGTCGTTCCCGGCATAGTTTGCAGCCACCGTATAGCCACCATTCTTCAGCGACAGGGAAATGGCCTCCCCGATACCGCGCGTACCACCCGTAACGATCGCAACTCTCGACATGTGTTTCTCCTTGTTTTGCGTAACTAGCGTTCAACACACATGGCAATGCCCATGCCGCCGCCGATGCAGAGCGTCGCCAGACCCTTGCGCACATTGCGCTTCTGCATCTCGTGCAACAGCGTGACCAGCACCCGCCCGCCCGACGCGCCGATGGGGTGCCCGATGGCGATGGCTCCGCCGTTCACGTTGACCTTGGCGGGATCCCAGCCCATGTCCTTGTTGACGGCGCAGGCCTGCGCGGCAAATGCTTCGTTCGCCTCGATCAGGTCGAGGTCGGCAACACCCCACCCCGCCTTCTTGAGGGCCAGGCGCGACGCGGGGATGGGACCGGTTCCCATGATCTTGGGGTCGACACCGGCCTGGGCCCACGACTTGATGATCGCAAGCGGCTTGAGACCGCGCCGCTCCGCCTCCTTGGAAGACATGAGCACGACCGCAGCGGCCCCGTCGTTGATGCCACTGGCATTGGCAGCCGTCACGCTCCCCCCCTCGCGCACAAAGGCCGGGCGCAGGTCCTTGATGCCGTCATAGGTCACGCCATCCCGGATGTACTCATCCGTGTCGATGGTACGCTCACCCTTCTTCTCCTTGATGGTGACAGGAGCAATCTCGTCCTTGAACCGCCCGGCCTTGCGCGCCGCTTCGGCCTTGTTCTGCGAGGCAACGGCAAACTGGTCCTGCTGCTCGCGTGTGATCTGCCACTCCTTGGCGACATTCTCTGCCGTGTTGCCCATGTGATAGCCATTGAACACATCCATGAGCCCGTCCTTGATCATCGTATCGACGAACTCCAGCGCACCCATCTTCTGACCTGCGCGCAGATAGGCCGCGTGGGGCGCCATGGACATGGACTCCTGACCGCCGGCGATGACAACCTGCGAGTCACCATTGGCTATGGCCTGATACCCGAGCGCCACCGCCCTTAGTCCCGACCCGCAAAGCTGGTTCACGCCCCACGCTGGAACCTCCACCGGGATGCCGGCATGGATGGCGGCCTGACGCGCCGGATTTTGCCCCTGTGCCGCAGACAGGATCTGCCCAAGGATGACCTCGCTTACCTCGTGGGGATCGAGCTTGGCGCGCTTG
>JBILGJ010000233.1:0-5128 GCA_044351125.1 Micropepsaceae bacterium | reverse complement strand
CGGTCGTCTTGATTCCGTTCAATGTGCAGTGCTGCTTTCGAAGCTTACGGTGTTTGCCGACGAGATGAAGGCGCGTGACCGCATCGCGCAGCGCTATCGCAACGGTCTTGGAAACAGCGTGAAGATGCAGCGCGTGCCCGAGGGTTACCAGAATGCCTGGGGCCTGTTCACGATCATGGTCGAGAACCGTGCCGATATCATGAAGCGGCTGCAGGAGAAGGGGATCCCGACTTCGATCTACTACTTCAAGGCGCTTCACCAGCACAAAGCCTTTGCGGCCCATGCGCCCAAGGGTGGGTTGCCCGTGAGCGAGAAGCTTGCCGACACGGTGCTGAGCCTGCCGATGCATCCCTACCTGACCGACGGGCAGGTGGACCGGATCGTTGCCGAGGTGAAGGCTGTCGTTTGAACCGGGCTGCGTGTTTGCAGGTGAAGGGGCGCTTGCCCTAGACTGATCCCATGACCAGATCGATCCGGATCGCGTTTGCCCAGCTGAACCCCGTGCTCGGCGACATTGCGGGCAACGCGGAGAAGGCGCGGCGTGCCCGCGCCTTGGCGGCGGCCGAGGGGGCCGACGTCGTGCTGTTCAGCGAGCTCTTCATTGTCGGCTATCCGCCCGAGGACCTTGTCCTGAAGCCAGCTCTCCAGGCTGATGCGCGGGCTGCGGTCGAGGCGCTTGCGCGAGAAACCGTGTCTGGACCGGGATTGCTGGTGGGCACACCCTGGGTCGAAGGCGGAAGGCTGCACAATGCGATGGCCTATCTTGATGGCGGGGCGGTGAAGGCGCTTCGCTACAAGGTGGACCTGCCCAATTACGGCGTATTTGACGAGAAGCGCGTGTTTGCGCCTGGCCCGATGCCGGGTCCCATCGACGTGCGCGGCGTGCGGATCGGGGTTCCGATCTGCGAGGATATCTGGAAGCCCGATGTGGTCGAGTGCCTGTCGGAAACCGGTGCCGAGATGCTGCTGGTTCCCAACGGTTCTCCGTTCGAGATGTCAAAGGAAGAGACACGCCTCAACATTGCGGTTGCGCGCATTGTGGAAAGCGGCCTGCCGCTGGCCTATCTGAACCAGCTGGGCGGGCAGGATGAGCTGGTCTTTGACGGAGCCTCCTTTGTTCTCAACTCTGACCGTTCGCTGGCGCTGCAGATGCCTGCCTGGGAAGAGGCCATCACCGTCACGCAATGGCATGAACGCGCCGGCGGCTGGGTTTGCGAGGCCGGGACGCGGGCCGTTCTTCCGGACGGGCTCGAGGCTGTCTACAGGGCCATGATGCTCGGGCTTGGCGACTATGTGCGCAAGAACCGGTTTACGGGCGTGGTGCTTGGTTTGTCGGGCGGCATCGATTCAGCCCTGACGGCAGCTGTTGCGGTTGACGCGCTGGGCGCCGACCGCGTGCGCTGTGTCATGATGCCCTCGCGCTATACCTCGCAGGACAGCCTGGACGATGCGGCCGGTGTTGCGCGGATGCTGGGGACGCAGCTTGACAGTGTCGCGATCGAGGATGCCGTCGCAGCGTTCGGCTCGATGCTGTCCCCCATTTTTGCAGGTCGGGCCAGCGATACCACGGAAGAGAACATCCAGTCCCGCATCCGCGGCGTCACGCTGATGGCGATCTCCAACAAGTTCGGTCCGATGGTGCTGACAACGGGCAACAAGTCCGAGATGTCGGTGGGCTATGCCACGCTCTATGGCGACATGTGCGGCGGCTACAACGTTCTGAAGGACCTCTACAAGATGCAGGTCTTTGCCCTGTCGCGCTGGCGCAATGCGCACCGGCCACCGGGCGCACTGGGGCCTGCGGGGCCTGTCATGCCGGTGCGTGTGATCGACAAGCCACCTTCTGCCGAGCTTCGTGCGAACCAGAAGGACGAGGACTCGCTGCCGCCCTATCCGGTCCTCGATGACATCCTCGAATGCCTCGTCGAGGGCGAGTTACCGGTCGAGGACATCATCAAGCGCGGGCACGACCTGGCCACGATCCGGCGTGTCGAGCACCTGTTGTCGATCGCCGAGTACAAGCGGCGGCAGGCTCCGCCGGGGGTGAAGCTCACGCGGCGGAATTTCGGCCGGGACCGGCGCTATCCGATCACCAATGCGTACAGGGATGCAACGTGACTGCAACGCGCGCCCCTGTTTGCGTTGAATTTGGTCCCTGCGTTGGCGTATGTCGTCGGGCATGACCAATGTTGTGCGCTTTGCGCCCAGCCCGACGGGCCAGCTTCATGTCGGCAATATCCGCGCGGCGCTCACGAACTGGCTGTTCGCGCGCAAGACCGGTGGCAAGTTCCTGCTCAGGCTTGACGACACAGATGTCGAGCGGTCGACGGAGGCGTTTGCGCGCGGGATCGAGGCGGATCTTGCGTGGCTGGGGCTGACGCATGACATGTTCGCGCGACAGTCTGACCGTGCGCCTGCGCATGATGCGGCCGCTGATCGCCTGCGCGCCATGGGGCGGCTTTATCCCTGCTACGAGACGGCGGACGAGCTTGATCGCCGGCGCAAGCGGCAGCTCGCCCAGCACAAGCCACCGATCTATGACCGGGCTGCGTTGAGGCTCACTGAGGCGCAGCGCGAAAGCCTCGTGGCGGAGGGGCGCAAGCCTCACTGGCGCTTCAAGCTTTCGGGGCAGTCTGTGACTTTCACGGATGTCATCCGGGGCGAGGTCCATATCGATACATCCTCGCTCTCCGATCCGGTGCTGATCCGCGAAGACGGGCGGTATCTCTATACGCTGCCCAGTGTGGTCGACGATGTCGATTTCGCTGTCACCCACATCATCCGCGGCGAGGACCACGTCACGAATACGGGCGTGCAGATCGAGATCTTCGAGGCGCTTGGTGCGTCTGTCCCCGTATTCGCGCATTTCTCGATGCTTGTTGGTGACGGTGGCGAGGCCCTGTCCAAGCGCCTGGGTTCGCTATCGATCGCTTCGTTCCGCGAAGAAGGCTTCGAGCCGCAGGCGATCAACAGCCTGCTCGCTAAGCTGGGGACGTCGGATCCCGTTGCGGCGCGCCAGACGCTTGACGAGCTTGTGGTCGAGTTCGACCTGTCGCATTTCTCGCGTGCGCCGGCGCATTTCGAAAAGGCCGAGCTGCGGGCCCTGAACCACAAGCTGCTGCACGCGACGCCCTTCGAGGCGGTGGCCGGTCGGCTTGCCGCCCTTGGTGTTGGCGGGGGAGCCGCGTTCTGGGAGGCGGTGCGCGACAATGTGGAGCTGATCGGGGACGCGGTTGCCTGGTGGAACATCGTCGAGGGGCCGCTGGCGCCGCAGGTCGAGGATCCGGCCTTTCTTGCCCGGGCCGCAGCATTTTTGCCTGCTGGGCCCTTCGATGGAAGTTCATGGGGCGCGTGGACGGCTGCGATCACGGCCAGCACGGGGGCCAAGGGCAAGGCCCTGTTCATGCCCCTGCGGCTTGCGCTGACGGGCCTCGCCCATGGACCGGAAATGAAAAAGCTGCTACCGCTTATTGGTCCCGAACGGGCGCGAAAGCGGCTTTCCGGGCAAACGGCATAGAGGGCGCGAGCGTGGCCAATCCTGCTTATCTGCGTGGCACGACCGGGGCATCACCTGCACAGGTGATTGTCAGCCCTTTCATTTGTATTTGTGGCTAAACCCATATTGGTGGCCGCGCTCCTGATTCCTCTCGCTATTGAGACCTGAATCCCGGCACCGGCCAAAGAGGACGGACGGCTTGAAGGTTTTCGCATGAGTCTCACGATCTACAACACGCTGGCGCGCGAGAAGCAGGTCTTCACGCCGATCGATCCGAAGAATGTCCGGATGTATGTCTGCGGACCGACGGTTTACGACTTCGCCCATATCGGAAACGGTCGCCCGGTCATCGTTTTCGACGTGCTGTTCCGGCTGCTGCGCCATGTCTATGGGGCTCAGCATGTGACCTATGTCCGCAACATCACGGATGTCGAGGACAAGATCATCGCGCGCGCGGCCGAGCGGGGCATCCCCATTCGTGAGCTGACCGAAGGCACGGCGAAGATCTACCAGGAGGACGCGCTGGCGCTGGGAAGCCTGCCGCCGACCGTCGAACCTCGTGTCACCGAGACGATGGATGTCATCATCGACATGATTGTTCGCCTTGTTGCTGCGGGTCACGCCTATGCGGCCGAGGGCCATGTGCTGTTCGATGTGCCGTCCGATCCTGACTATGGGCAGTTGTCGCGTCGTGCGCTGGACGAGATGATTGCGGGCGCACGCGTCGAGGTGGCGCCCTACAAGAAGAACGCCACGGATTTCGTTCTCTGGAAGCCTTCGGATGCAGCGCAGCCGGGCTGGGACAGCCCCTGGGGTCGTGGTCGCCCCGGCTGGCACATCGAGTGCTCGGCGATGGGCGAGAAGCACCTTGGCGAGACGTTTGATATCCACGCGGGCGGCATCGACCTCATGTTTCCCCATCACGAGAACGAGATCGCGCAGAGCCGTGGCGCCCACCACGGGAAGCACCTCGCGAATTACTGGATGCATAACGGGTTCCTGCAGGTGGAGGGTGAGAAGATGTCGAAATCGCTCGGCAATTTCTTCACGATCCGCGAGCTGCTGGCGGAGACGAAGTTCGGCAGCCAGGCCTGGCATGGCCGGGTGCTGCGCCTTGCCATGCTGCAGACGCATTACCGCCAGCCGATCGACTGGACGGTGGAGCGGCTGACGGCTGCGCGTGCGACGCTGATGGACTGGGCGAAGCTGGTGCATGAAGTGCCTGCGGCTGCGGATGTTCCGGCAGAGCTGGTGGCGGCGCTTTCGGATGACCTCAACACGCCGGCGGCGATGTCCGTCCTGCATGAGTTGACGGGCCTTGCGCGGAAAAGCGCCGAGGGTCGGGCAGCGCTTCGTCGCGGGCTCTCATTCCTTGGCCTGCTGGGTGAGGAGCGTTTCCAGGATTTCGCGGTGGGTGTCGATGCTTCGGCTGTTGAGCAGCTTATCGCTGCGCGCAATGCAGCCCGAAAAGCAAAGGACTTTGCCGAGGCGGACCGGCTGCGCGGCGAGCTCAAGGGCATGGGGGTCGAGATCGAGGATGGGCCGCAAGGTACCTCGTGGAGGATGTTGGCATGACCCGCGCGCGTATCTTCCTCTTTGACACGACCCTGCGCGATGGAGCGCAGACACAGG
>JBILGJ010000023.1:0-15695 GCA_044351125.1 Micropepsaceae bacterium | reverse complement strand
AACAGCCTGGATCGCCCTGATCGAAGCCGCAGGCGTGCCGTGCGGTCCCATCAACGACGTGGCCGCGGTAATGAATGACCCGCAAGTGCGCGCACGCAACATGATCGTGTCGACACAGGATCCTGACATCGGCAGGCTTGAACTGGCCGGCAACCCGATGAAGCTCTCGGCCTTCCCGGACCCCGCAACGCGCCCCGCCGCCCAGCGCCTCGATGAGAAGGGCGAGGACATCCGCCGCCGCGGCTTTGCGGCGATCATGTCGCCAAGAAGCTAGCCGCCCCCCGAAAATCCTCGGGAAACGGCTGAAATCTGGCTCTGCCCGGGGCCAAGCCCCCCAATACGCCTGCGGAAAAACGCCAAAGCGTTTTGCCGCTCCGGACGTGCTAGCCGTTATAACAGCACCATGACCCAATCGAACCTAGCCCATCTTCCGGCGCAGGCCGAACCGCCCTATCTGCGCGGCCTCAACGAGGCCCAGCGCGAAGCCGTGCTGACAACCGACGGCCCCGTCCTCGTCCTCGCAGGTGCAGGCACAGGCAAGACGCGCGTCCTGACCACACGGCTGGCCCACCTGATATCATCCCGCAAGGCCTGGCCCAGCCAGATCCTGGCCGTCACCTTCACCAACAAGGCCGCGCGCGAAATGATCGCCCGCACCGGCGCCGTGATCGGCGAGATGGTCGAAGGCATGCCTTGGCTGGGCACGTTCCACTCGATCTGCGCCAAGATGCTGCGCCGCCACGCCGAACTCATCGGCCTCAAGCACAATTTCTCGATCCTCGACGATGACGACCAATTGCGGCTTCTGAAGCAGGTAATCGAAGCCGCCCGCATCGACGAGAAGCGCTGGCCCGCCCGCCAGCTCTCATCCCTCATCGACAGCTGGAAGAACCGCGCCATGACGCCGAAGGACGTTCCGTCGGGCGAGGCCTTCGCCTACGGGAACGGCAAGGGCGCGGAACTCTACGAGGCCTACCAGCAGCGTCTGAAGGCCCTGAACGCGGTCGATTTCGGCGACCTGCTGCTCGACGTCATCACCATCCTGCGCACGCACCCGGAAGTCCTGCAGGATTACCAGCAGCGCTTCGCCTACATCCTCGTTGACGAGTACCAGGACACCAATGTCGCACAGTACCTTTGGTTGAGACTTCTTTCGGCCCAGCGCCGCAACATCTGCTGCGTCGGAGACGATGACCAGTCGATCTATGGCTGGCGCGGCGCCGAGGTCGACAACATCCTGCGCTTTGAGAAGGACTTCCCCGGCGCAAAGCTCGTCCGCCTCGAGCGCAACTACCGATCGACGCCGCACATCCTTGCAGCAGCATCCGGCCTCATCGCCTCCAACAAGAGCCGCCTTGGCAAGACGCTCTGGACAGACCTGCCGGACGGCGAGCGGGTCTCGGTGCGCGGCGTCTGGGACGCCGAGGAAGAGGCCCGCACCATCGCCAGCGACATCGAGCAGGTCGCCCGCAACCGCGGCAAGCTCAGCGATATCGCCATCCTCGTGCGCGCCTCCTTCCAGATGCGAAGCTTCGAAGAACGCTTCGTCCAGTTGGGCATCCCCTATCGCGTCGTCGGTGGCCCGCGCTTCTATGAGCGCCAGGAAATCAGGGACGCACTCGCCTACATGCGCGTGATCGCTCAACCCGACGACGACCTCGCCTTCGAGCGCATCTTCAACAAGCCCAAGCGCGGCCTCGGCGATGCCGCCCTGCAGGCCGTGCACAAGATGGCGCGCGTTCTCAGGAAGCCTCTTCTCGCCGCTGCCGCCGCCCTCACGGAAACCGACGAGGTCCCAGCCCGCACCCGCAGTGCGATCCGCGAGCTCGTCCAGCAATTCGCCCGATGGCGCGGCCAGATCGACGCCCTGCCCCACACCGAACTTGCAGAGATTGTCCTCGACGAGAGCGGCTACACCGCCATGTGGCAGGCCGACAGGACCCCCGAGGCGCCGGGCCGGCTCGAGAACCTCAAGGAACTCATCCGCTCCATGGAGGAGTTCGACTCCCTCGGCGGCTTCCTCGAACACGTTTCGCTTGTCATGGAGATCGAGCAGTCCGACACCCAGGACAAGGTCACGATCATGACACTGCATGGCGCCAAGGGGCTTGAGTTCCCGTCCGTCTATCTGCCAGGCTGGGAGGAAGGCCTCTTCCCCAGCCAGCGGACGCTCGACGAGAATGGCCTTCAGGGCCTCGAGGAGGAACGCCGCCTCGCCTATGTCGGCATCACGCGCGCCCGCGAGCGCGCCTGCATTTCCTACGCCGCCAACCGGCGCGTCCACGGCATGTGGCAGAGCGCGGTCCCCTCGCGCTTCATCGCCGAGCTTCCGCAGGAAGCCGTCGTGTTCGAGAATGACCCCGGCCTGCCTTACGGCAACACGACCCTCTCGGCGGGCCCTGCCTTCGACAGCACCTACAACTCGCCCGGCTGGCAGCGCGCCCAGTCCCGCAAGGGCGAAGTCTTCGGCAGCCGCCCGGCCCTCGAGTCCCACGCAGAGCTCGTCGCCACATCGGACCCGGCCGCCACCGAGTACCAGCGCGGCGACCGCGTCTTCCACCAGAAATTCGGTTACGGTCGCGTCACGTCGATCGACGGAAACAAGCTCACCGTGCGTTTCGACAAGGCCGGGGAGAAGCGTGTCATCTCGAACTTCGTCGCAAGGGCCTGAAACCATGACTGTATGCTGGAAAGCCCGCGCGATCCTGCCCCGGCGTGAAGCGCTGCAGCTCAGCGAAGCGCTCGAACAGATCGAACCCGCCCCCGTCGTCTCCGCCTTCGAGCTGGGCGAACGCGGCCTGTGGGAGGTCGAGGCCTTCTTCGCCGATGAGCCCGACGAAGCCGATCTTCAGGCCCGCTTCGGCGTACCCATGCGCGTCATCGCCATCGAGGACGAGAACTGGGTTGCCCGCGCCCTCGACGGCCTGCCGCCGGTCGAAACCGGCCGCTTCTTCATTTACGGCAGCCACGACGCGAGCATTGCCCCGCCGCAAAAGATAGGGCTGAAAATCGAGGCGTCGTACGCCTTCGGCACCGGCCATCATGGAACCACCCGCGGATGCCTGCTTGCATTCGAGCATCTGTCACGCCGCCGCAGCTTTCGCAATGCGCTCGATCTGGGATGCGGCACCGGCGTGCTGGCCCTCGCCTTCGCCCGCCTGCTGCGCATGCCCGTCGTCGCCACCGACATCGACCCGCTTGCCACCCGCAAGGCCATCGAGAACGCGCGCATCAACAACGCCTTGCCATGGATGCGCATCGAGACAGCCAACGGCTTCCGCTCGCCCCTCATCGGCGACAACGCCCCCTATGACCTCATCTTCGCCAACATATTGGCAGGTCCGCTGATGAAGCTGATGCCTGGCATCTGGGCCAGTACGGCACCAGGCGGAAACGTGATCCTCTCCGGCATCCTCGACGAGCAGGCTCTCGGCATCTGCTCCATCGCCCGCAGCTTTGGCTTCCGCATCCTCCGCCGCTCGGCCCTGGAAGGCTGGGTCACCCTGATCCTTCAGCGCCCATGAACTCCGCTGATAACCAAACCTGGGAGCGCGGGCGTCCCGCCCGCAACGCCAGCATGTCCACGCCAGCAACTTGAAAAACGCCAATCTGCGGGGTCGCGGCAAAGTCCGGCCTTCACCGGATTGAACTGTATGTAGTGTACTGCACTTTCATAATGCTCTTCATTCCTGATGAAGCGGTCGAAATATTCTGGGGCCCAGAAAACACCTGAGCGACCAAGCACGGCGTTTGCCCGCTTCGCCGAGTATGACTTCCATGTATGCAGGATGGACGACAGACTGCTCACCTCGTGCATCGCTACCAACACATGAACATGGTTTGGCATAAGACACCACGCGTGCAAATTGTATCTGACACCATGGAAATGAAGGATCGCCTCCTCAACAACACGTGCGACACGAGGATCTGCAAGGTACTGTGCACCGTCACCACGATCGAGGGTTTCATCCACCTTTCGCCGCATCGCAGCATCAACATTCGGCAACCGCAACTGCTCCAGTTCAACACGCCATGCTTCCAGAACCTTGGAAGGCAGGCTACCGGCAAGGCGGAAGGTTACCGACTGAACAGCCGAACCCGCATCAAAATGGGGTATGTAGCCCCGCGTGTGCCACCCGATTGCCATGGCAGTGCTTCATCAGATGGAATGAGAAAGGATCAATGCGGGCGGGACGCCCGCGCTCCCGGGATATGCGTCCCCCAAGAGCACCGGTGCAACACCAAAATTGTAACAGCACCCACGCGCCAACCAGGCGCACAGCCCCCCTTTGAAGCCTTTCCCACTTGAGCAGAACCTCCGCCCCGACTACGCTCCCCCCATGCTGCACCAGACCAAATTCCAGTCTTTCACCGAGACCACTTCACCCCTGCAGGGCGCACCCCGCCTTGCCGCCCTTCGCGCCGAACTGAAGCGCCGCGGCCTCGACGGCTTCATCGTGCCGCGCGCCGACGAATACCAGGGCGAATATGTCCCCCCGCGGGCCGAGCGCCTGGCCTGGCTCACCGGCTTCACCGGGTCGGCCGGCGTCGCGGTCGTGCTTCAGGACAAGGCTGCCATCTTCACCGACGGGCGTTACACCGTTCAGACACCCGAGCAAGTCGACGGCAAGGCCTTCGCGTACTGTTCGCTGGTGGACGAGCCGCCGCCAGATTGGATCTCTGAAAACCTGCCCAAGGGTGGAAAGCTGGCCTACGACCCGTGGATGCACACCGCCGCCGGCGTCGAGGCGCTGCAGACAGCCGTTGCGAAGGCCGGCGGAACGCTTGTTCCGTGCACGGACAATCCACTCGACGCCGTCTGGGAAGACCAGCCTGCAGCGCCGATGGGCACGGTCTCGGCCCAGCCAATCGAGCATGCCGGCGAAACGGCCGAGGCCAAGCGCGAGCGCCTCGCCGAGGGCCTGCGCAAGGCCGGCGCCGACGCCGCCATGCTGACCCTGCCCGAGTCGATCGCCTGGCTGCTCAACATTCGCGGCAGTGACGTCCCCCACACACCCTTCCCGCACGCCTACGCCGTGCTGGGCAAGGACGCACACGTCGACCTCTTCATTGACCGCAGCAAGTTTGCACCCGGCATCGACGAGTGGCTGGGCAACCAGGTCACCGTCCGTCCGCAGGCCGAACTCGCCGCCCACCTGCAGACCTTCAAGGGCCGCAAGGTCCAGGTCGATCCGGCAACCGCCGCCGCGTGGCTGTTCGACCGCCTGAAGGAAGCCGGCGCCACCGTGCTGCGCGCCGCCGACCCCGTGCTGCTGCCCAAGGCCTGCAAGAACCCGGCAGAACTCGACGGCACAAGGCGCGCCCACGAACGCGACGGCATCGCCCTCTCGAAGTTCCTCGCCTGGCTCGCGGCCGAAGCCCCCACGGGCGGCGTGGACGAGATCGAGGCCTGCCGCGTGCTCGAGAATTTCCGCATCGAGACCGGGATCCTAAAGGACCTGAGCTTCGGCTCCATCTCCGGATCCGGCCCCAACGCAGCCCTGCCGCATTACCGTGTCACGGCCAAGTCGAACCGCAAGCTGTGCCAGGGCGAAATCTTCCTGATCGACTCAGGCGGCCAGTACCTCGACGGCACCACCGACGTGACCCGCACCATCATCGTGGGCACGCCGACCGCCGAGATGAAGGATCGCTTCACCCGCGTCCTGAAGGGACACATTGCCCTCGCCCGCGCCCGCTTCCCTGAAGGCACGACGGGCGTCCAGCTCGACACGCTCGCCCGCATGGCGCTCTGGGAGGGTGGATATGATTATGACCACGGCACGGGCCACGGCGTTGGCGCCTATCTCAGCGTCCACGAGGGACCGCAGAACATCTCCAAGAAACAGGTCAATGTCGCCCTGAAGCCCGGCATGATCATCTCGAACGAACCCGGCTACTACAAGGTCGGCCATTATGGCATCAGGATCGAGAACCTGATCGTCGTCACCGAGCCAAAGGATGTCGGCGGCGAACGCAGGATGATGGAGTTCGAAACCATCACCCTGGCCCCCATCGACTTGAACCTCGTGGAAGTCGGCATGCTGACGGACGCCGAGCGCAAGTGGCTGAACGATTACCACGCCCGCGTGCGCGAGAAGATCGCCCCCGGCCTCGACGGCAGTGCGAAGGCGTGGCTGCTCGACGCCACGCGGCCGATCTGAGCGCACGACCAGAACGATGGCTCCGATCGACCGCCTCGACCATGTGATCATTGCTGTCCAGGACCTTGATGCTGCGGCCAGCGCCTGGCGCAAGCTGGGGCTGACGCTCACGCCCCGCGGCCTGCACGCAGGCAAGGGAACCGGCAATCACTGCATCATGTTCCCCAACAGCTACGTCGAGCTGCTGGGCATTGTCGACGAAACCGGCGCACAGGGCCGCCTCGCCGAGCGCGTGCGCACGCGTGGCGAAGGGGGCATGGGGCTCGCCTGGGGCGCCGATGATGCAGACCGCGCCTGCCAAGCCCTGCGCGCCGCCGGCATCGACGCCGACGACCCCAATGACCTATCCCGCCCCCTCGACCTCGACGGCAGGCAGGACATGGTTCGCTTCCGCAATGTCATGCTCCCGAAGCTCGACCTGCCCGGCACGATGCAGTTCGTCTGCACCCACCTGACCCCGGAACTGACCCGCGCGCGGCGCGAGTGGATGCTCCATCCAAGCGGAGCGACCGGCATCGCCGAAATCATGATTGCCGTCGACGATCCGGCCGCAGCCAGCAGGCATCTGGTTCAGCCAAGACCCGCGAACACGACGATTACGCTCGCAAGTCGCAGCACCATCGAACAGAAGCTCGGCGCCAGGGCATTGGCCGGCGCCCCGCGCGATGGCATCGTGGCCATGGCCTTGCGCGTGAACGAACTCGACGCAGCCGGTGCCATGCTGTCCATGGGACGCATTCCGCACGAGGAACGTCGCGACTGCGTGATCGTGCCCGCCAGCGCAACCCACGGCGTCGCACTGCACCTCGCCGAGGATTGACCTCAGGCTACCGCGCGACCACGCGCCGGGCTCCACGCCCGCACAATGGCAAGGAACACGAGCACGATCCCGACAACGGGCAGCACAAGCCCGTTTCCGGCCACCGCCAGCCCCGCGGCCGCCGCCCACATGATGGAGGCGAACGCTTCCGAAAGCGTGGCAAACCGCGACGAGGTATGGCGGCGCCGGAACTGGGTGCGCCGAGCCTGCGCGCGGAACCAGAACTGGATCGCCGTCGCCGACGCCGCCGAAGCAGCGACGCCCGCAAAGGCAAGAACCGCGGCGCTGGCCGAATAGAAGCCAAGCCCCAGCACAAGCGGCGCAAAGACCACCGCAATGCACAACCCCACCGCCTCGAGCTTGCTGCGCAGCAGCCGCTGCGGCCCGACAGGGGCCGTCAGCACAAGATCGGGCGCATCTTCCCCGCAGATCGTCAGCCAGGCGAGCCCGCCAGCCAGCTGCCCCGCCGCCATGACCAGCACCGGCACCACCACGACAGCCACCCCGCCATCGAGTGCATAGCTGTGCCACAGCATGGCCGCAGGTGGCAGGAGATAGAGCAACTGCATGAGTGACTGCGACAGCAGCCAGGGATCGCGCAGGATCAAAAGGATCTCCTTGCGCCGCAACGAAGAGCTGGCTGAACCCACCTGGAAAGGCCGCGCCCCGTTTACCGGCGCGTGCTGCCCTTGTGGCGCACTTGACGCGGCAAGCGCATAGGCTGCAAAGCGGTGAACATTGAGTGCCGCCGTGACGACAAAGAAAACAAGGCTGAAGCCCAGCACGACAAGCAGCGCCACGCTGTCGCCCAGCACCGCCCGCGCAGGCAACCACGCAAGGCTGTCCGCATCCGGCATGCGCGCAAGCACCGCGTCCGATCCCAGATAGGCAAGCCGTGAAAGTGTCCCCGTCGAAAACAGGGCCGCCATCTGCAGACCGACGGCAAACAGGCCTCCCACGATCGCAGCAACGATCTGCGCGACCAGCCGTGTCCTCTTGGGACCGATGCCCCTGAACAACGCGACCGTGATCCATCTCGCGACCGCCGTCGCCGCCATGGCCAGGGCCGGGATGACGCCATAGGCCGCAAGCCAGTGCACCCCGCCATTCCACGCCAGCATGTTGATGAAGGGACCTACGAACAGCAGTGACATGAGGCTCACCGACATGACGATCGCACCCACCCGCACGGCAAACAGGCGCTGCGCCCGTACCGGCGAGCTGAGGATGAGCTCCAGGTCAGAGCGCGTATAGAACGTCCGCGTCACGCTCTCCATGGCCTGCGAAAGCACCGCCGAGGCAGAAAGCACAAGACCCGCCGAAACGCCGACAAGCGTCGCCAGGTTGTTTTCAGGCACAAGCCCGGCCAGTGGCCCGACCACAAAATGGGCGACGAGGTGCATCACCGAGAGGAAGATCGAGACTGCAATGAGAATGCCGCGAAGGCGGCCCGGGCGGTCAGCCCCCATGACCGAGAACACATCACGCCACGCAAGGCGCGTCTCATGGCGCAGGAACCAGCCGATCGATCCGGGCGTGCTCATGCGACGTTCGCATCCTGCTCGACGATTGCAAGGAACAGTTC
Source organism: Micropepsaceae bacterium (assembly GCA_044351125.1). Classification (GTDB taxonomy): domain Bacteria; phylum Pseudomonadota; class Alphaproteobacteria; order Micropepsales; family Micropepsaceae; genus SZUA-430. The sequence continues at coordinate 7,126 of JBILGJ010000023.1, read as the reverse complement.
CTCAAGGCAGGAATCGCCGCGGCCCACGCGCTCGCGCAGTTCCTGCAGCGTACCCTCGGCCACAAGCCGCCCACCCGAGATCACCCCTATCCTGTCACCCATCCGCTCGGCAATCTCGAGGATATGGGTGGTCATGATGACCGTACAGCCCCGTCGTACGCGATCGGCCAGGACTGACTTCACAAGCCGCGCGCTGCCCGCATCGAGCCCCGTCAGGGGCTCATCGAGGATGATCAGTTGCGGGTCGTGCACGAGCGCACCCGCAAGCGCCACCTTCTGGCGCATCCCGCGCGAGAAGCCTTCGCAATGGGCGTGCTGGACATGCTCAAGCCCGAGCAGCACCACAAGCTCGCGTGCCCGCTCCTCGGCCACATCGGGCTGAACGCCCCAAAGCCCGGCGACGAATTCCAGGTACTCGAGCGGCGTCAGCTTGTCATAGATCATCGGCTCGTCAGAGACCCATCCGACGATCTGCTTCGCCGCAACCTGGTCCATGCGCGCATCGATGCCGAAGACGCGGATCGATCCCTCGTCCGCCTGCAACAGGCCGCTCACCATGCGAAGCGTCGTCGTCTTGCCCGCGCCATTGGGCCCGAGCAGCATATAGAACTCGCCACGCCGGACAGTCAGGTCCAGCCCCGAGACCGCCAAACGGTCAAAGCACTTTATGAGCCCGCGGATTTCGAGGGCCGGCGGCAAGGTATCGGTGCCCATCCGGTGCCATTCCCTTCATGTGGACTGAAAGGGGACACTTTAGGGCAGCAGCGTTGCGGAACCCTTTACGATTGGCCATTTTACCGCGGATTTCCGGGGCAGAAACCCTCACCCGCCGATCATCGCCAGCCACTCATCCTCGCTGATGACCTTGACCCCGTGCTTTTCGGCGTCCTTGAGCTTTGAACCAGCACCAGGACCAGCCACAACCAGATCCGTCTTGGCCGACACGGACCCCGCCACCTTGGCGCCAAGCGATTCCGCCCGTGCCTTGGCTTCGTTCCGGGTCATCTTCTCGAGTGTCCCGGTAAACACGATCGTCTTTCCCGACACGACCGTGTCGCTCTTGGGCTTCTCGGCATCCTCGACATCGACGAGGCCAATCAGGAGGCGCACTTCCTCGCGGTTATGATCCTCCGCGAAAAACTCGGCGATAGCCTTAGCGACGGTCTCGCCGATCCCCTCGATGGCATCGAGTTCGGAAAAAGCCTTCGAATCCTCGTCGGCTGCCGCCGTCATGGCATCGATGAAGGCCGCCGCACTCCCATAGTTCTGCGCCAGCACGCGCGCTGTCGCCTCTCCCACGTGCCGGATCCCCAGCGCGAAGATGAAGCGGTTGAGCCCGATGGTCCGCCGCGCCCGGATCGCGGCAAAAAGCTTGGCCGCCGACTGAGGCCCCCACCCCTCTCGCGCCGCGATGGCCGTCGGCCCGGCGCCATGACGCTCCTCCAGGAGAAAGATGTCGGACGGATGCGACAGCAACCCGTCGGCGAGAAAGGCATCGACGTGCTTGGATCCAAAGCCTTCGATGTCGAAGGCATCGCGCGAAACGAAGTGTTTCAGCCGTTCAGCCGCCTGCGCCGGGCACACCAGCCCGCCCGTGCAACGTCGCGCAGCCGAGGCTTCACCCGATGCATCAAGCTCGCGTACGGCATGGCTTCCGCAGACGGGACATGTCTCCGGAAAGCGGAAGGCTGTAGCCCCCTGAGGTCGCATCTCGGTGACCACACGCACGACCTGCGGGATCACGTCACCAGCACGCTGCACCACCACCGTATCCCCGATGCGGACATCCTTGCGGGCAATCTCGTCCTCATTGTGCAGCGTCGCATTGGACACAACCACCCCGCCGACCGTAACGGGTTTCAGTTTCGCGACTGGCGTCAACGTGCCGGTGCGGCCAACCTGGATGTCGATGTCGAGAAGCTCGGTCTGCGCCTGCTCGGCCGGAAACTTGTGCGCGATCGCCCAGCGCGGGGCACGGCTGACAAACCCCAGCCGCTGCTGGAAGTCGAGGCGGTCCACCTTGTAGACGACCCCGTCGATATCATAGCCAAGCGAGGCCCGCTGTTCGGCGATCTTTGCGTAATAGGCAAGGATGGCCTCAACCGTTTCGCAGCGCGTCATCAGCGGATTGGTCGGGAAACCCCACGCGGCAAACGCCTCGATCACGGATGTCTGTGTCGGGCCAGGCAAGGCCGAAGCCTCGCCCCACGTATAGGCAAAGAACCGCAATGGACGTCGGGCCGTCACTTCCGCATCGAGCTGCCGCAGCGAACCGGCTGCAGCATTGCGGGGATTGGCAAAAGTCTTCTCGCCGCGCGCTTCCTGCTCGCGGTTCAGCCGGAAGAAATCCTCGTGGCTGAGGAAGACCTCCCCGCGCACCTCGATGACTTCGGGAAACCCGCGCCCCTTCAGCACCTGCGGCACACAGCCCAGCGTCAGCAGGTTCGCCGTCACGTCCTCGCCGACCGCACCATCGCCCCGCGTGGCCCCGCGCACCAGCCGCCCGTCTTCATAGCGCAGGCTCGCCGACAACCCGTCGATCTTGGGCTCGGCAGTGAAGGCCAGCACCTCGGACGCCGGCAACGCCAGGAACTTGCGGATGCGATCGACGAAATCGGTCACGTCCTCATCGTCGAAGGCATTGTCGAGCGACAGCATCGGCGCGCCGTGGCGCACCTTGGCAAACTTGTCGACGGGCGCAGCACCCACCTTCCGCGAGGGACTGTCAGCCCGGATCAGATTCGGGAACTTCGCCTCGATCGCGGCATTTCGCTTCTTCAGCGCATCATAAGCGGCATCCGTTATCGTCGGCGCATCCTCGGCATGATAGCGCCGGTCATGTGCGGCAATCTCCTCGGCAAGGCGCTCAAGCTCGGCAGCGGCCTGGTTCTCCGACAACCGCGAGACAGGAACAGGTTTGCTCATTGTGCGATCATCGCCCCCGGATATGTCCCTTTATGTCGCCCGGCGCCGCTCGGCGGGTTTGCCGACAGGAGACGACAATAGCTGGTCAGCCGCTGCACGGGCTGCATTGGTCACCTTCGCGCCCGAGAGCATGCGCGCAATTTCCTCGCGCCTGCCCGTCGCATCAAGCAGTTCGACACGCGTCGCCATGGCGCCGGCGGCCAGAGACTTCGAGATGCGCAGGTGATGCGAGCCCCTGGCCGCGACCTGCGGCGAGTGTGTGACCACGAGCACCTGCTCGCTCTGGGCCAACCGTTGCAGGCGCTCGCCCACCGCATCGGCCACAGCGCCACCCACGCCGCGATCGACCTCGTCGAAGATCAGCGTCGAGGCTGCACCCTCCGCCGCAAGCGATACCTTGAGCGCCAGGATGAAACGCGCCATCTCGCCACCCGAGGCGATGCGGGTCAGCGCACCGAATGGCGCGCCGGGATTGGTGGCGACTTCGAACTCGACACGGTCCTGCCCATGCGGCCCCACGGCCTGCGGCGCAGCCTTCTCGACCCTTGTGCGGAAATGGGCGTTTGAGAGCTTGAGCGGCACAAGCTCGCGCGCCACCCGCTCGTCAAGGCCGGAAGCCGCCTTCTTGCGCGCTGCGGTCAGGCGGTCGGCCGCCACCTGGTAACGGCTCCGCGCCGCCTCAAGCGCGCGCTCCAGCTCGCGCGCGCGGGAACGCGCGCTTGCATGGGCGGCAAGCCGGGCCTCGACATCGTTGCGCTTGGCTACAAGCCCGTCGCAGCTGCCACCGAACTTGCGCGCCGCCGCACGCAGGGCAAACAGGCGTGTCTCGGCCCGCTCAAGTGCCTGCGCATCAAACATCAGACCGCGCGAAGCCGTGTCGACGGCACGACGCGCTTCGGTCACCTCGATGACCGCCCTCTCGAGCGCTGCCACGGCAGCATCGAGCTTGCCCTGTGCCGCAGGTTGGGCGCGGCCAAGCCGCCGAAGGGCAAGGTTCAGCCGACCCTCAACGCCCCCGTGCCCCACCAGCGCATCCACCGCCTCGGCGACATCCGATGAAATCTTTTCCGAGGCCATCATGACAGCGCGCAATTGCGCCAGCTCGTTCTCCTCGCCGGACCTTACGTCCAGCGTGCGCAATTCTTCCGCCACGTGACGCAGATAGTCATGATCCTGGTCAGCGCGGGCCTGCGCTTCCTGTTCGGTCCGCAGCGCCTCCTCGGCCGCGCTCAACGAACGCCAGGCGGTCTCGACCTCGCCGACCACCTCGTCCAGCCGGCCAAAGGCATCCAGAAGGTTGCGGTGGCCAGCTCCGTCAAGAAGCCCGCGATCATCGTGCTGACCGTGGATCTGAAGCAGCAACCCTCCCGCCTCGCGCATGAGGCCGATGGACACGGGCTGGTCATTCACGAAGGCCCGGCTGCGGCCATCTGCACCCACGCTGCGCCGGAAGATCAGCGGCCCATCGCTGTCGAGGCCATTCCCGCGCAAGGCCGCGCGCACCGGATGCGCTGCCGGGGGATCAAAAACGGCGGAAACCACCGCCTGCGTTGCGCCATTGCGGATAAAGCCGCGCTCGACACGTCCGCCCGTGGCAAGACCCAGCGCGTCAAGAAGGATCGATTTGCCCGCACCCGTCTCGCCCGTGAGCACGCATAACCCAGGGGCGAATTCAAGGTCGAGCCGCTCGATCAGAACGAAATCGCGGATCGAAAGCGACGTCAGCATGCCGAACCCAGCGTGAGGTGTGAGCCCGCGTCACCTGGCGGGATGCGCCCCGCCAAGCGTCAGAACCAGTCGAAAAAGCCGCCCGACTCTTCCTTCTTCTCGCCGGCCGCAGCCGACTGATCGACTGCCTTCGGCGCCGCGGCCGGTGCCGCCATCGGCTCGGCTGGTGCCGCTGCCGGACCATTGATGGCCGCAGGAACATACGGCTTGCCCGTATTCGGCTTCATCCCGTACTGCTGCATCAGCGCATACGTGTCCTCGTACCAGTCGCTACCCGGATAATTGTGACCGAGAACGGCGGCCGATGTCTGCGCTTCCTTGATGACACCAAGCGAGAGATAGCTCTCGACAAGCCGATGCAGGGCTTCCGGCACATGGCTCGTGGTCTGGTACTGCTCGACCACGGTCCGGAACCGCGCGATCGCAGCGACAGTCTCGCCGCGCTGCAGATAGTAGCGGCCGATCGACATTTCCTTGCCGGCAAGGTGGTCCTTGGTCAGGTCAAGCTTCAGGCGCGCATCGCGCGCATAATCCGTCTGCGGGAAGCGCTTGATCAGCTCGCGCAGGGCCGCCATGGACTGCTCCGTACGCCGCTGGTCACGCCCCACGTCCACGATCTGCTCATAGAGCGACACCGCCTTGAGGTAATAGGCGTACGGTGCATCCTTGTTGCCGGGATGCAGCGTGATGAAGCGATCGGCCGCCAGGATCGCCTCGCTGTACTTGTTGCCCTGATAGTAGCAGAACGCCGACATCAGGATCGCGCGGCGCGCCCACACGGAATAGGGATGCTGCCGCTCGACCTCATCGAACGAGGCCGCACAAGGCAGCCAGTTGCCCTTGTCGAGCTGTGTCAGGGCATTGGCATAGAGGGTTTCGGGCGGCACTTCGCGCACCTCGGGAAGCGGGCTCGGCGCCGACGCAACATCAGCCTCGTCACCCACGCACCCGGCCAGGGGCATGGCCAGCATGCAAAGGACAGCCAAACGCGACGGTCTGAGACGGGAGAGGAAAGTCATGGACACCAGCCGTTTGAGGATCGCAACCGCATGCGGCCAAACCAGGGGGCGAAGCCGCAGAAAACCGGTTTGTTCTTACCCCATCACCCGCCGCGGCGCTAGCACTGCCGGGTGACCAATTTGTAAGCGAATGTCGCAAACAAGGCCTCGACGAACGTCTCACGACAATTCTTCTCAACCAGGCCGCCGTTGCGGCTGCACCAATGTCCAGCACCCGGCGATGACGCGTTCCGCCGCACCACGCATCTTTCTGGCGGAGCGTGGTCTGTTGTGCGTCCGTTCGACAACCATTCCAGTTTCACCACCGAGAAGTTGCATCACGGATTTTGCACCTCCTGCACGCCCTCTCGCTTTGTTCCGATGCCCGGAATCAAAAAGGCCGCCGGCGATCGACGCCAGCGGCCCTGAATTGAGGACAGGAAAGACCCTACTCGGCGGCAGCCACCAGCCGCACGCCCTGCCCGGCAGCCGACCCTGCGCCGGTACGGCGGGCCGGGCTCATGGTCACGATCTCATAGGCGCCCTTGCGCGAGAACAGTTCGCGCAGCAGGCGGTTGTTCAGCGCATGGCCCGTCTTGTAGCCGCGGAACTGCGCAAACAGCGGTGCGCCTGCAAGCGCAAGATCGCCAATCACGTCGAGCAGCTTGTGCCGCACGAACTCGTCGCCATAGCGCAAGCCACCCTCGTTCAGGATCCGTGCGCCATCAAGCACGATCGAATTCGACAGCGATCCGCCTAGCGCCAGGCCATTGGCCTGCAGGTATTCCACCTCGTGGCGGAAGCCGAACGTGCGCGCCTGCGAGATCTCATCCTTGAAGGACGAGGCATCGAGCTCGAACGAATAGGACTGCCGGTCGATGACCGGGCAATTTTCAAAGGCGATCTCGAGTTCGGCCGAGAAGCCGACGCCCGGGCGCAGCTCTGCGTATTTGTCACCGTCCTCGACGCGCACGACTTCACGCACGCGGATGACGGGCTGAAGCATGGACTGCTCCATCACGCCCGCCTTCTCGATCAGGGCAACGAACGGCGCCGAGCTGCCGTCCATGATCGGCACTTCCGCGCCGTTGATCTCCACGAAAAGGTTGGTGACGCCGCAGCCGACGATGGCCGCCATGAGGTGTTCGACCGTCAGGACCTTCACGCCATAGACGTTGCCGATCGACGTGCCGAGCTTTGTATCGGTCACCTTGTCAAACTTCGCCGGGATAAGGCCGGCCGCACCCGGATGATCCGAGCGACGGAACACGATGCCGGTGCCCTCGGGCGCCGGAACGAGAACCATGCGCGACAGCACGCCGGAGTGTACGCCAACACCCTCGCAGCTGATCGCCTGACGTAATGTCTTCTGAAGCGCCATCGCCCCTCTCAACCCAATCTTCGACTGCCGGTTCCCCCGCCTCTCCGTATCTCCACCCTCCCCAGGGCTGAAGTACGGATCGACAGCGGTCCCG
>JBILGJ010000231.1:0-5169 GCA_044351125.1 Micropepsaceae bacterium | reverse complement strand
GTCAGGGTCGCAAGCGTGGCGCCCTCGCCTGACGCTGGCCAGATCATCGTTTCGGGCACCATCACCTACAAGCGCGAGCAGATCCTCAGCTTCAAGACGGGCGGCGTGGTCCATCGCTATGCGGTCGACGCCGGGGACACGGTGAAGAAGGGCGATCCCCTTGTCAGCGCCGACCCCTCCGACACGGCAGGTCGCAGGGCCGAGGCCGAGGCCGCCTTCGACGCCGCAAAGGCCAACCTTGATCGTGTCACCAAATTGCAGGCAAGCGGGGCAGAGTCGACCGCCCGCCTCGACGAAGCCCGTACCATCTTCCAGCGCGCAAATTCAGCCCTCTCTTCCGCCCGCTTCGACGAAAGTCGCGCGGCTCTGGTAGCTGCCAGTGACGGAATTGTCCTCGTGCGCCATGCCGAGGTCGGTCAGCAAATGGCGCCAGGCGCCCCCGTCATTACGCTCGGCGACACCACATCAGGCATGATCATGCGGGCCCCGCTCTCCGACCGTCAGGTCGTTCGTGTGCGTACCGGCGACAAGGCCAGCCTGCGTGTCGCGGGCAACACGATAACTGCAGCTGGCGAGGTGACACGCATCGGTGCCAAGGCCAGCCCCCTGACCGGTGCCTTCGATGTCGAGATCACGCTCGCAGCGGTCCCCGACGGACTGCGAAGCGGCCTCGTGGCCGAAGCAAGCCTGACACCCTCCATCGGCGATGCAAGCCAGAAGCTTCTGGCCGTCCCCACTATCGCCCTCATCGAAGGGCAGGGCGACGCCGCCTATGTCTTCGTCATTTCGAAAGACCTCAAGGCAAGCCGGGTGGCGATCACCATCGCAGGCTTTGCCGGCGAGAACGTCCTCGTGAAAAGCGGCCTGAAGGACGGCGACCGGGTCGCCACCTCCGGCGCGGCCTACCTGCGCAACGGACAGCCCGTCAGCATCGAGGCTGACACCCCGGCGGTCCGCAAGTGAGCGGCTTCACGTCGTTCTTCGTCCGCAACTGGCAGTTCACGCTGGTCATCTTCCTGATGCTGGCAATCATCGGCGCAAGTTCGGTGCAGCAGATCCCGCGCGCCGAAGACCCAAGCTTCCCAGTGCCCATCGTCATCGTCCGCGCCATCCTGCCGGGCGCCGCTGCGGCCGACATGGAAAAGCTTGTCGCCGACCCGCTCGAGCGCGTGATCGATGGCCTGGAAGACGTCAAGCGCATCGACACCGTCCTGCGCGACGGCGTGGCCGTCGTCGTGACCGAGTTCGAATGGACAACCGACCCCGACAAGAAATTCGACGAGGTCTCGCGCGAGTTGAACGCGCTAAGGCCCCAGTTGCCTGCCAACCTGCTCGCACCCAGGCTCGAGAAGATCCGAACCTCGCTGACCAACATCGTGCAGGTCGCCTTCCTCACTGACACAGCCAGCATCCGCACGCTTGAAGACACCGCGCGCGACCTGAGTGACATCATCGAGCGCATTCCCGGGATCCGCGAGGCCGAGGTCTGGGGCGCGCCACCGACCGAGGTCCGCATCTCGGTCGACATGGGCAAGCTCGCCGAGCGCCGCATCCCGATCACAACCCTCGCCAGCGCCCTGCGCGCCGAGGCCGTCGACACGCCCACTGGCGCCATTCACTCCGGCGCCCGCCGCTTCAACGTGAAGGCCACCGGCGCCTTCGACTCGCTCGAGGAGATAAGGGACACGGTCATTGCCACAGTCGACGGTCGCGCCTTGCGCGTGCGCGATGTTGCCGAGGTCGACTGGGCCTATGCCGAATTGCGCCACGAGACCCGCTTCAACGGAAAGCGCGCCATCTTCCTCACCGCCAACATGATGGACGGTCAGGACGTCTTCACGGTGAGAAACCGGATCTTCGAGGCCATCGACACCTTCGAGGCCGACCTGCCGCAGGGCGTGCGCATGGAGCGCGCCTTCGACCAGTCCAAGAACGTGGCCCACCGCCTGAATACGCTCGCGCGCGACTTCGCGATCGCGCTCGGGCTTGTGCTCATCACGCTGCTGCCCCTGGGCTGGCGCGCCTCGATCGTGGTGATGATCTCGATCCCGCTCTCGCTCGCCATCGGCGTGACATTGCTGCTCTATACGGGCTTCACGATCAACCAGCTCTCGATCGCAGGATTCGTGCTCGCACTGGGACTGCTCGTCGACGACTCCATCGTGGTGACAGAGAACATTGCCCGTCACCTGCGCGAGGGCAAGACCAGGCTGCAGGCAGCCCTCGCTGGCACAAGCCAGATCGGCATCGCCGTTGTTGGCTGTACGGCCACGCTGATGCTGGCCTTCCTTCCGTTGCTCTTCCTTGCCGAAGGGGCGGGCAAGTTCACGCGCTCGCTGCCAGTGACCGTGCTCTATACGGTCGGTGCTTCGCTGATCGTGTCACTGACCATCATTCCCTTCCTTGCCAGTCGTCTCCTGTCACGCAATGAGCACCCGGAAGGCAACCTCGTGCTGCGCATGGTGATGTCTGGCATTCATGGTGTTTACCGACCCATCCTGCATGTGGCGCTGCTGCGCCCGCGCCTCGTCGTGGCCATGTCGATGCTGCTCTTCGCCCTCTCGCTGCTGCTGATCCCGCGGCTGGGCTTCAGCCTCTTTCCGCCGGCCGAGACGCCCCAATTCGTGGTCGACATCGAGACCCCCGATGGCACCGCCCTGAGCGAGACCGATCGCGTCGTGCGCAGGGTGGAAGAGATACTCCTTGCGCAGGAAGAAGTCGTCTGGGCCATGGGTAATGCCGGCCGGGCCAACCCGCGCATCTTCTACAACGTCATCCCCGAGGACATCCGCAGCAACTACGGCCAGGTCTTCGTCCAGATCAAGGAATGGGACACGCGAACCACGCCGGCAGCTCTCGACCGCATGCGCGCCGCCTTCAGCAGCATCGCGGGCGCCCAGATCAACCTGCGCGTTTTCGAGAATGGCCCGCCCATCGCAGCCCCAATCGCCGTGCGCATCAGCGGCAAGGACCTTGCGACACTCAAGGAGCTGGCAGCCAAGGCCAGCGCCATCATCGAGACGACGCCAGGCGTTCGGAACGTGACAAACCCGGTTCGTCTCGACCGCACCGACCTCGACCTCGGCGTGGACGCGCGCAAGGCAGCCATCCTCGGCGTGCCTGCGGGCGCGGTCGACCAGACCGTACGCATCGCTCTTTCGGGTGACACGGTAGGTGCCTATCGCCAGGATGACGGCGACGAGTTCCCCATTGTCCTGCGCCTTCCCATGGATGTACGCCAGGAGATCGACGCCCTCCAGCGTATCTATGTCCCCACAACAGCCGGGGCTGGCGTGCCGCTGGCACTGCTGACCAACCCGCGCTTCGAAGGGGGACCTTCGCGCATCGACCGCTACCAGCGCGAGCGCACGGTCACGATCACGGCCTTCTCCGGCTCGGGCTACCTCACATCGAAGGTGACGGCAGAGGTGTTCAAGCGCCTCAACAGCGAAATGGCTGTTCCGGCAGGCTATAGCCTGTCGGCCGGCGGCCAGCTCGAGGCGCAAAACAGGGCCTTCGCGGATCTTTCCACCGCCATCATCATCGCGATCTTCGGGATCATCGCGGTGCTGATCCTCGAGTTCAACTCGTTCCGGGCGACAGGCGTTGTCATGGGCATCATCCCGCTCGGCGTGATGGGCGGCCTCGTGGCTCTCTGGCTTGCTGGCTACTCGCTCTCGTTTACGGCGGTCATAGGCTTCGTCGCGCTGATCGGCATCGAGATCAAGAACTCGATCCTGCTCGTTGACTTCACCAATCAGCTGCGGGCGCAGGGAAAGCCGCTTCTCGAGGCCATCGAGGAGGCAGGCGAGGTGCGCTTCCTGCCCATCCTGCTGACCAGCGTCACCGCCATCGGTGGCCTCACGCCCCTGGCACTCGAGGCATCGGGTCTCTACTCGCCGCTCGCCTGGGTGATCATCGGAGGCCTCGTGTCATCGACGCTTCTGTCGCGCTTCGTGACGCCGGCGATGTACCTGCTTCTCGCGCCGAGCGACGAAGCCTATGCCCGCTCGCAGGAAGCCGAGGAAGGTCCCTGATCCTCAGGCGCTGGCAGCCGTCAGGCCGTCAGCGCGCCCACCACCATCGCAAGCGCGGCTGCGCATGACAGCGGCCAGCGAAGCTGCATGAACCACGCCGGCGCAAGCCCCCGCTCGGCCGCAGCGCGGTCCGCGACCAGAAACAGGGCCAGGCCCCCCGCACACAGCGCGTGTCCCAGCGGCGCGGGCACCAGCAGCGCCGTAAAGCCGAGCAGCTGCGGCAACACGCCGACGGCGAGCATCAAGGCAACCTCCCGTGCGGCAAGCGCCGGACGCGCGAGGGCAAGGCCCCAATGGATGCCGCCCAGGAACGACAGGATCGTGGCGCCATAGGCCAGCAGGGCAGGGTTCGCCACCGCCCCAAGGTCATCCCCGCCGGCCAGCGAAGCGACCGCAAGCCCGGCAAACGGCACAAGCCCCAGGAAGCCAAGGCGAAGGGCAGTGGTGCGCGTCGGATCGGGAAGGGTCATGGCGGGCTCGGGTTTGTGGAAGATGCCGTAACGTCGCCCGGAACCGCGTGGATCACGCTGCCTGACCCATAGCGATCGCCGCCCCGCAGCTGACCCGGACGGCCTTACGCTGCGTATAGGCTTCATGCAACAGCCAAAGGTGCCCGCGCAGGCCTGGACCCCCACCCGAGCTGCCGGCCTGGCGCGGCTCGATGCCTTCCTGCCACGCGCCGGACGCAGCTATGAGCGCGACCGCAATGTCGATCGCGGACCCGCCGACCGCTCCAACGTCTCGGGCCTGTCCCCATGGCTGCGCCGTCGCATGATCACGGAGACCGAGGTCATCACCGCCGTCCTCGCACGCCATCCCTTCGAAGCCGCACAGAAGTTCATCCAGGAAGTTTTCTGGCGCACCTACTGGAAGGGCTGGCTCGAGCAGCGTCCCGACGTCCTCCTGCGCTTCGAGGTCGAACGGGCGCGCGCCGCCGCGCAAGCCCAGGCGAGCCCCGAACTGCGCAAGCGCCTTGAGGCCGCGATCGCGGGCCAGACCGGCATCGAGGCTTTCGACGCCTGGGTCGACGAGCTCGTGAGCACGGGTTGGCTGCACAACCATGCGCGCATGTGGTTCGCCTCGATCTGGATCTTCACCCTGAAGCTCCCATGGCAGCTGGGCGCCGCGTTCA
>JBILGJ010000230.1:0-5170 GCA_044351125.1 Micropepsaceae bacterium | reverse complement strand
CGTGTGCAGTCGTCGACCGGATCGGGCTTTGCGGCCATCGGATCCTTCACGAAACTTGCCACCTCGTCCCAGGTGCGCCTGGCCTCGAGGTCACGCAGCAGCATGTGATGGCCGTCGTCATAGCAGACCACGCGGCGCGGCGCCTGCATGCGCGCTGCGGCCTGCCTGATCGGGCCGGAGGGAACAACCTCGTCCCCATCCGCATAGAGCACAAGGGTGGGGATTGAGACCAGAGGCGTTGCCTTCCAAGCCTCGTCCATAAGGTCAACAAGGCCATGCGTGGCATCCACGCGCGTTGCCTTGATTACAAACGGATCGCGCCCGAGGGCCATCAGCATCTTCTGGTTATCGGACGGCCTGATGTTGAGGCCACGGCCAGTCAGGCGCGCGCCAGGAGCCAGCTGCATCATGGTCCAGAGACCGGCGCGCTTCAGAAAATCAAGGTTTGACCATCCCCAGTAGGCTGGCGATACGAGAATGAGGCCATCGGGCGGCTCGCTGTCATCTCGCGCAGCCGCAAGCGCAGCGACAGCACCACCCATGCTCTCGCCAAGCAGATACAAGCGGGCTTGAGGGTGACGCGCGCGCACGAGGGCGATGAAGGTTGATGCGTCCGAGGCCATGACATCATGCCCGGGCCAGCGGCCATTGCCCTCGGTGCGCCCGAAGCCGCGCTGGTCATAGGCATAGGTCGTGATGCCATGAGCCTGCCAATATGTTGCCGCGTCGGCTATGAAACGACCATAATCGTTCATGCCATGAAGGGCGATGATCACAGTCGATGGGGCTGGTGTACGCCACGTGCTGAATGCGAGCACGAACCCGTCTCCCGCCTGCCAATGGGTCTCGTCGACGAACCCCGGCCTGGCAGGTCCGGGCCCCGGCGCCAGCCGCTCGGCCACACAGGCCTGCAGAAGCAAGGCTGAAGCCAACACCATGATCAGGCGGAAACATTCGCGCATGCCGTCAGTATACCCTAAAACCCGGGTGTTGGCTTCTCCCACGCAAACCCCTGAAACGGAAAACGCGTGACACCGGATGCCGGTGTCACGCGCGTTCAGTCCAATGAACGTCCTGCTGATCAGAACGCGTAGCTGAGCTTCAGGGTGACGGGCACCGAAATGGCGGCGCTGTCGTTGTTGATGGACGCCAGCCCAAGGCCGCCAATGGCAGCGTCGTTGCCGTCGAGGTCACCGCGGTAACGAATGCCGGTCTCGGCGCTCACAGACAGGCGCTCGTTCACCTGCCAGGAGGCACCCACGTCAACGCCAACCGACCATGTCGTGGAGTCGTCATAGAACGGCACGTTGTTGAGGTTGATGTCGTTCGGCTCGGTGCCAACCCCGTTCGGGACCGGAACCTGGAAGCTGGCGCGGATCTCGTCGACGAAGGCAACGCCTGCGCGGGCTGCCACGTAGGGACGGACCTTGCCCGAACCGAAGTACTGGCGCACACCGGCTTCAACGGTGGTGCTCTTGAAATCATCGAACGTGCCGTTCACGGGCAGCGTCGCGTTGAGCGCCGGAACGAAAGCCGTTCCGACCTGCACCTTGCCGCCGTCTGCCTCTGTGCGGCGCACTTCGCCGAAGACTTCGCGGTCGCCCGCGAGGCCGTAACGACCTTCGATGCCGTAGGTTGTCGCGTTGCCGTAGATGTCGTCATAGGAGCGCGACTCGATGCGCAACTGTGCCGACGTGGCGGGCAGATTGGGGTTCAGGGCCGCAAGTGATGCGACCGTCGCAGCCGCGCCACCGTGCACTTCGCCATCGAGAGGCAATTCGGCGCCAACGTTGACCGAGCCGGCGAACTGGCCAGGCTTGAGCGGTGTGGCGAATGCCGGCGTCGTGACGCAGGCTGCTGCCAACAGGGCAGTGAAGTATCTCATGTTACATCTCTCCTCGTATCGAACTGGTCGATAGGAATAGAAACGGCGCTGCGCGCGATCAGATCACTGCAACGCATTGTATTTATTGAATTTGAAGCGCAGACACTGCGGTTCCGCGAACGTAAACGTTCGGCTTGCATCTGCTATGCAGAGAGTTCCCTTGCGATTTCTGCTGTTACGGGTACCGGGAAGTCGAGCAACTGCTGGGCGAGTGCCTTTCCCTGCGGGTCATTTCGCAGGCTCGCGACACCGCCACCACCAAGCGCGTCGTGCAGCAGGAAATTCAGTGCATGCGTGCCCGGGAGGTCGAACCGCTCTACCTTGCCCTTGCCGCCAACGAAGAGATGGGAAAACCAGGCGGCGACCGCTGCCTCGCTCAGGGCGGCGCGGATAAAGGGCGCATAGGACGCCTTGCGCGCCATCACACCAATGTTTGCATTGTTGCCCTTGTCGCCGGAGCGGGCGAAAGCAAGGCGAATGAGGGGCACTGTCGCCTGCGTTGGTCCACCGTCGCTTGTGACGAGTGGCCGGTGGATCATCGAGGGCGAGAAGCCGCCCGCCGTGTCCTGAGGGGCGTCGAGGACCTGTTCGCCGATGTGCACCGAGACCTTCACATCGCTTTTCGGGATGAGACACGAAAAATGCCGGACCACCGGCGTCACCTTGGGACGAAGCCCCGCGTACCCCGACGTGCCCGGAGCGAACGAGGTGCCGGATGATGTCAACTCGCGCATCATTGCCTCGAGCGGTTCCTTGCGGGCATGCTTTGCGGCCAGCTTGAGGATGGCTTCGCGCCCCCCGGCCTTGCGCGCCTGTGCGCCATACGAGTCCTCGGCGCCGAGTACTTCAAGCGACGTCTCGGTGAATGGACCCCAGTTGCGCTGGCGCAGGATTGTCTCCATGCGCTTCAACACGGCCTCGCCCGTGCGGCGCGCCTTGGCTGCAGCATCGATGCCACCGATCGCCACGAGGTTGCCGATACGATAGCCATCCTCCCACGTCGTTGAACACTTGTAGGTCGCGGTCGGCGCATAACCCTTCGCGTGGGACACGCGTACGCGGTCCCTGGCCTGCTGCTCGAGGCGAACTTCACTGAAGTCGCAAACCACGTCTGGCAGCATATAGGCCTGCGGATCACCGATTTCGTAGAGCATCTGCTCGCCGACGGTGCCCACCGAGACAAGGCCACCGGTGCCCTCGGGCTTGGTGGCGATGAAGCTGCCGTCTTCGGAAATCTCGGCGATGGCGTAGCCGATGTTCTCCCACTCGGGAACCTGATCCCAGTCCGTGAAGATGCCGCCGCAGGCCTGCGCGCCGCACTCAACGATGTGGCCGGCCAGACTTCCGCCAGCCAACTTGTCGTAATCCTTTGCCGTCCAGCCGAATTCGTGGATGCAGGCGCCGAGCGTGACAGCACTGTCGACGCAGCGGCCGGTGATCACGACATCTGCGCCCTGGGCAAGGGCGGCCGCCACCGGGAAGCCGCCAAGGTAGACGTTCATGCTGACCGGCTTTTCGGGAAGCGGCGCGCCGGTGAACATCTCCTTCACGCCCTGTGACTTCCACTGCTCGAGTGCGGGCAGAACGTCATCGCCTTCAACATAGGCGACCTTGAGGTTCACTCCCTGCTTGGCGAGCATCGCCTCGAGCGCTCGCGCGCAGCCCCTTGGGTTCACGCCGCCGGCATTGGCGATCACCTTGATCTTCTTTTCGGCGACCTCACGTGCGATCTGCGCCATGGTAACGGTCACGAAGTCGTGCGCGTAGCCGAGGTTCGGGTCCTTGTCGCGCGCGCGGGCAAGGATCGACATGGTGATCTCGGCCAGATAGTCGAACACCAGATACTGGATGTTGCCCTGGCGCACGAGCTGGGGTGCGGCGGTGAAGCTGTCCCCCCAGAATCCGGACGCGCAACCGATGCGGATGGTCTTGGTCATGTGTGTGTCCTTGCTGCGCCGGGGTTCGGAGGAAGGGGTTCACGCGAATGCGCGCATGCGCGTGAACCCATTATCACCCCAGCGACTTCATCAGGTTCTTGGCGATGACGAGTTGCTGGACCTGGCTTGTGCCTTCATAGATACGGAAGATGCGCACGTCGCGATAGAAGCGCTCGACGCCGTAGTCGGTGACATAGCCTGCACCGCCGTGGATCTGCACCGCGCGGTCGGCGACGCGGCCCACCATCTCGGACGCAAAGTATTTGGCGCAGGAGGCTTCCATGGTGACGCTTTCGCCGGCGTCTCGCTTGCGAGCACCGTCAAGGACCATGCAGCGCGCGGCGTAGGCTTCGGTCTTGCTGTCGGCGAGCATGGCCTGGATCAGCTGGAACTCGCCGATCTTCTGGCCGAACTGCTCGCGCTCCATTGCATATTTCGCGGCATCGCGGATCAGGCGCTCGGCGACACCCACGCACACGGCGGCAATATGCAGCCGTCCGCGGTCGAGCACCTGCATGGCGACCCTGAAGCCCTGCCCTTCGTTGCCCAGCAGGCAGGACGCGGGGACATGGCAATCCTCGAACACGACATCACAGATATGCGCACCCTGCTGGCCCATCTTGCGTTCGGGCTTGCCGATTGTAATGCCCTTCAGGTCCGAAGGCACGAAGAAGGCAGAGATCCCCCCTGCCCCCTTGTTTGAGGGATCGGTGCGCGCCATCAAGGTGAAAACCTGCGCCTTGTTGGCATTGGTGATGTAGCGCTTGGTTCCATTGACGACATAGTGATCGCCCTTGCGTATCGCGCTCGTCCGGACGGACGCGGCGTCGGAACCGGCACCAGGTTCGGTCAGGCAGAATGAGGCGATCGCCTCGCCGCTTGCGAGCTTGGGCAGCCACTCCTTCTTTTGCGCGTCGTTTCCGAACATGACGACGCCCTGGCTGCCGATACCGACATTGGTGCCGATGACCGAACGGAACGCCGGCGAGGTCTGTCCCAGCTCGAAGCAGACCAGGACCTCTTCCTCCATGGTCAGCCCCAGGCCGCCGTACTCCGTGGGGATCGAGATGCCGAAAAGGCCAAGCTCCTTCATTTCGGCGATGACGTCGTCGGGTACCAGGTCATCACGCGCGGTCTTGTCCTCGATGGGGACAAGTCGCTCGGACACGAAGCGCCGAACTGAGGAAATGAGCTGGGCGCGGGTCTCGGGATCGAGGGCCATGACGGGTTCCGGATGTGCTAGACTGAGGTTGACTCTTGGATCGGCGCGCAGCCTATTCCAACCGATTTTGCGGAGCAATTGATGAGTGAGACCTGGCGATGGCAGAGATGACGGGTGCGCTTGCCG
>JBILGJ010000229.1:0-5183 GCA_044351125.1 Micropepsaceae bacterium | reverse complement strand
TGAGCGATGCGGAGCCTGTCAGGTTCTCGAGCGCATTGAGCACGAAGACCGCGTTGCCGGCCACGGGCACTGCCACGCGCTGGCCCTGCAATTCCTGTGTCTGGACCCAGAAGCTGTCATTGAAGATGTCGCTGTCGGCCACCAGCACGATGTTGGCAGACTGCGTCTCGGCGATGTGCGCAGGCAGCGGGGCCTGCTCCGGCTTGTCGGCCGGGCCGCGCGGCGGCGCTCCACCGGGGAAGGCCGACTTGACCGGGCCACCAATGCGGGCAGCGATGGTATGGGCCTTGCCCGACTTGACGAAGTCGCGCAGCAGGACGTTGGGGTTCGGAGCGCCCTGCACCTTCGAGACCGGGATTTCCATCGTGTCGTCGGTCGTGCGCACGAGCGGGGACAGTGTCGTGGTAGCGCCCTTGGCATGTTCGATGGCGCCAACCGTGCCGAGGTTCAGGTCGGTCAGGTCAGCGGTGACCAGGTCGGAACGATCCATCTCGTCGGCGGTCAGAGCGAGCCAGGCGACATAGTCGGCGACGTCGCCCCCGAACTGCACGCGCAATGCGCGGTCGCGCACGCCGATCACATTCGCGGCCGAGACCGATACGCCCCACGACTTCATGAGGGCATCGATGCTGGCGGCGGAAGATTCCGTCGAGCCGTCGAGCGTCTCGCCCGAGGGACCCGCCTGCATCGAGATCTCGGACAGCGGATCGAGGAACACCATGGCTCGGCCGCCGCGCATGATGAACTGGTCGAGGGCGTATTGGGTTGTCGGCGAGAGCGGCTTTGGATGGGCGACCATCACGACGTCGATGTCGGCCGGCACGCGGTCGAAGTCCTGCTCGAGGAAGGACACGTCGAAGGCCTCGCGGATCTGCTCGTAGATCATGTAGGAGCGCGATTGGCCCTGCATGGCAGCGGCAAGGCCGCCGGCGCCGGTGTCGAAGGGGATGTTGGAGACGATGCCGACCTTCGGCTTCTTCTCGCGGATGAGCCGATGGACCAGGCTGGTCAGGTCGTATTCAAGATACTGCTCGCGGTCCTCGAGGAAGAAGGGGATCACCTCGCGGCCGTTGACCATGTTGGTGCCGACAAGACCGAAATAGATCTTCTCGCCTGCGGGCGTGGGCGCGCCAGTGATGCCCTGGGCGACGGCCTGGTCCTCGGCTTCGGTCAGGGGTTCGGGGTCGATGACCTCGAGGCGCACCTTGCCGCCCGACAGGCTTTCGAAGCGCTGCAGCATGTCGCGCACGCGGCCGCCATGGGAGCGGACGCCGGCATATTTCACCGACACGCCTTCTGAGAAATAGAAGCGCAGCGTGATGGGCTCGGGGATCGATTCCAGGATCTCGCGCGTGCCCTTGCTCACGGTGTAGAGGCTGTTCTGGGTCAGGTCGACCCGCGCGTTGGAGAACCAGGCCTCGGCGGTCATGTTCACCGCGAAGAAGCTGACGATGGCCAGCACGATGGCCGATGCTGCAATCCTTGTCCGTGTCCAGCGCATGATCAGTCTGCCCGCTTCAGGTCAATGACGACGGCGTTGATGAAGAGACACAGTCCGATCAGGGAGGCGAAGTAGATGACGTCCCTGAGGTCGATCACACCGTTCATGATGGCGTTGAAATGCGTCAGGAAGCTGAACGAGGAGATCGTGCTGACCAGAAGTGTCGGCGCCCAGCCCTGGAAGAAGTCGAGGACCATCGTGTGGCCGGCGATCGTGAAGATGAAGCACACGACCACGCTGACGACGAAGGCGATGACCTGGTTGTTCGTCATCGAGGAGACTGCAGAGCCGATGGCCAGATAGGCCCCGGCCATGAGCCAGCTTCCGATATAGCTTGCGAGGATCACGCCGTTGTCGGGCGCGCCGAGGAAGTTCACCGTGATCCACATCGGGAAGGTCAGCGCCAGCGCGATGCCGGCGAAAAGCCAGGCGGCGATGAACTTGCCGAGCACGGCCGCCATGACCGGCACGGGAAGGGTCATCAGCAGCTCGATGGTGCCGGCCCTGCTCTCCTCGGCCCAGAGGCGCATCGAGATCGCCGGCAGGAGGAACAGATAAACCCAGGGGTGGAAGCCGAAGAAGACGCTCAGGTCGGCCTGGCCGGTCAGGAAGAACTGGCCGAAGTAGAAGGTGAACGAGCCGATGGCCAGCAGGAAGATGACGATGAAGACATAGGCCACGGGTGTTGCGAAATAGCCTGCGAGCTCGCGGCGCCAGATGGCGTTGACGGCGTTCCAGAAACTCATGGGCGGGCCTCCACGTTGATCTCGGCGTCGGGCGTGGTGAGGTTGCGGAAGACCTCGTCGAGGCGGCGCGATGGCGCCTTGGCGAGAAGTTCGGCCGGCGTTCCGTCAGCCACGATGCGCCCCTTGTCGATGATGATGGCGCGGGTGCAGACGGCCTCGACCTCTTCCAGGATGTGGGTGGAGATGATGATGGCCTTGCTGGCCGCCATCGAGCGGATCAGGTTGCGGACCGCATGTTTCTGGTTTGGGTCAAGACCGTCGGTCGGCTCGTCCATGATGAGGACGGGCGGGTCGTGGAGGATCGCCTGGGCCAGGCCAACGCGGCGCTTGAAGCCCTTGGAGAGGGTCTCGATGCGCTGGTCGAGCACCGATTGCAGGCCGGTTCGCGCGACGGCAGCTTCGATGGCCTTGGCTGCGGCGTCGCCTTCAAGACCGCGCACGCGGGCGATGAAGGCGAGGAACTGCTGTGGCGTCATGTCGGGGTAGGCGGGCGCGCCCTCGGGCAGGTAGCCGATCGCCGCCTGAGCGGCGAGCTGCTGCTCGACCACGTCGTGGCCGCACACCGTTATCCTGCCCTGCGTGGGGGCGAGGAACCCGGTGATCATTTTCATGGTGGTGGATTTGCCGGCGCCGTTCGGACCGAGGAAGCCGAGCACCTCGCCCTTCTCGACACGCAGGGAGATGCCGCCCACGGCTGTGAAGTTTCCGAACCGCCGGACCAAGTCTTCGATGATGATCATGGAAATGCTTGCGAACCCGCCAAAAAACGAGCTGAAAGGACGGCCAAGCGATACGAGAAACCCCTTCCAGCCGCAAGTGGCGATTTTGCGCAACCCGCCGGGTGGGCCCTCAGACGCGCAGCATCAGCCCCCCGTCGACGTTAAGGCCGTGTCCGGTCACGAAGCCCCCATCGTCCGAGGCGAGAAACAGCGCGCCCCGCGCCAGGTCGAGGGGTTCACCCAGACGCCGCAAGGGGGATTTCTTCGCCCAGATGTCGGCGATGTCGGGCCTGGCGTCCCAGAGCGGGGTCGTCATTCCGGTGCGGATGGCGCCGGGCAGAAGGTAGTTGGCGGTGATGCCGAACTTGCCCAGTTCCAGGGCCAGCGTGCGGGTGAGGCCTGCAACACCGGCCTTGGAGGCGCAGTAGGCGGCAAGTCCCAGGTCGGTGCCCTCGGCCATCACGGAGGCCACATTGATGATGCGGCCTGCCCTGCTCTTCTTCAGATGCGGGATCGCCTGCTGGCAGATGAGTGCCGGCGCGGTGAGGTTGACGGCGAGGACGCGGTCCCAGGTCTCGCGCTTCATATCCTCCACAAACTCGCGGCCGGAGACGCCGGCGTTGTTCATCACGATGTCCAGCCCGCCGAAGCGGGTGGCGGCGGTCGAGACGATGAGCGCGGGGGCATCGTGCCCTGTCACGTCGCATTCGAGGATCTCGATGCCCGGCGTGCCCGCGTGGTGGGCGGCGAGGTTCCTGCCCGGCACGTCAACGGCAAGAACCCTTGCGCCTTCGGCTGCGAACAGGCTCGCGGTTGCGTGGCCGATGCCGGATCCTGCACCGGTGATGATGGCGGCTCTTCCAGACAGGCGCATGAAAAAAACTCCCTCGGAACATGTCCGAGGGAGTTCTACACCAGTTCGGGGGATTACGAGGCTTGCATGAAGTCCACGATTGGCCCGGGATGCGGATAAAGCCGCGAGAGGGGCTGGGGGCTGATGGTCCGGGCCTTCGCCGCACCACCGGGCCAACCGGTATGATTGAAGATGGCCCTGCAAAGCGGCCCTGCAAGGGCTGAATTGCGGCCCGATCATGGCCGCCCATCACGCCTTTGCGACGGCGCGATGAATGGATATTCAGGGTACGGAGTTCACGCGGCCGGCAGGGCCAGTCTTTCGGCGATCACACGCATGGCAACGGGGTGCGATCCCATGATCGTGTGGGGGCTGTCGACCTCGATGTTCTCGATGCCCGGCGCTTCGTCGAGCAGGCAGGACTGCCAGGGAACGATGCCGTCGCTGCGCGAGTAGAAGGCGGTCACGGGTACCGGCGGATTGCGCAGGAGGTCCGGCAGGCGCTGCGTGAAACCCGGATCGAAGGCGCCGGACATGGCCTCGGCAAAGGGTGACAGCGGCGTCTTGATGGGAAAGCGCACGGGCGTTCCCAGCGTGATCACGCGGCTGATCTTTTCGGGCGCATCCTTCGCGAGTTCGCGGGCGAAGAGACCGCCCAGGCTTCGGCCGATCAGGCTGACCTTGCGGCCCGTGCGCCGGTTGGCCTCGTCCACGAGCGCCGCGCTGCGCGTGAGCGCGGCGGGCGTGGGCCCCCAGTTCGTGCCCCTGCCCCAGCCGCGTGCGTCATAGCCGGCATCGCGGAGCCACTCGATCAGGCGACGCGTGGCCCAGTCACCGGTCATGAAGCCGGGGAACACCAGCACGGTGTGACCGTCGCCGCGCGGCACGTTTGCGTGAGGCGGCGCGGGCTGCGGGCGCAGGAGCTCGGCGACGAAGCTGGCAATGTCGCCGGCGGCGCCCATGACAGCCCCAAGCGGACGATCGCCCGGGAAGGAGGTGAAGGATGGTGTTGTCATTGGCGGGGAGATTTTCGAAGTTCATTGCGGAATGCAAGCGGCTCGGCCAATCTTCGGCACCTTAACCTTTCCGGAGGACGACCGTCGTGCGCAAGGGCATGAATTTCAACGAAGCCGTGCTGAACTATGCCGTGGAGGCGGGCGTCCGGGAACACCCGGTGCTCGCGCAATGCCGCGCGGATACGGCTGCGCTCGGACGGTCGGCCATGATGCAGATCGCGCCCGAGCAAGGCGCTTTCATGGGGCTTGTGGCCAAGCTCATGGGTGCCACGCGCGCCATCGAGGTGGGCACCTTCACGGGCTACAGTGCGCTGGCCGTCGCGCTGGCGCTGCCCGAGGATGGACGGG
>JBILGJ010000022.1:0-15763 GCA_044351125.1 Micropepsaceae bacterium | reverse complement strand
AGTCCTGGCCTCCCCGAGGCTCTTGTGGACCTGGTGATTGATCTCGCGGATTGATGCGGTGAGCTCCTCCGAGGCTGCCGCAACGGTCTGCAGGCTGTTCCCCGATAACTGCGCCGACTGCATGGCCGGCCCTGCGCCGCCAAGCTGGCCTTTCAGGTCTGCCGCAGCCGACTTCAGGCTGAGCGAGACCTGTCCGCCAGCCTCCTTGAACGTGTCTGTCACCTTTGCAAACGACGCGACCTTGTCCTCGAAGGATTGCGTGGCCCGGTTGATGATGCGCGCCCCGTGCAGGAACGTGCCGTGCATGCCCGTCTCGATCACGCGCCGGTAGTAGATGCCGGCACTGACGGCATTGAGCGAGGCGCCAGCCTCGCGGACAAACGCGTCCGCATTGTCGGCAAAATCGTTGATCGACCAGAGCAGCTCGCCAAGCGTGCCGGTCTCCGAGATTGGCATGATGCGCCGCTCGAGCTGTCCGTGCTGCATGGCCTTCATGACCCGCGTCGCCTCGACAACGCGCCGGTCCAGCATCAGGCAGCCAAACGCCATGCCGGCCGCAAGCAGGAAGGAGAGGGCAAGCCCGCCCCCGGCGAAGACGTCGCCCAGAACTGCGAAGGCATAAACACTGCTTGCGGCTGTCAGAAAAGCCACCACGAGGGCGGCGCGGAAGAGATTAGAGGGAGAAGATAAAGCGGTCATAGTCGAGCCCCCTGTTCTTGAGTTTCTCGTGAAGGGCATCATAGGCACCCTGTAATCCGTCCTTGCGACCACCACCACGCTGCTCGATTGCGCAGAGCTCGTCATAGAGCGGCCGGATGGTGTCATTGATGACGCGGCGGTCCGGAACGCGACGGTTCGAATGGTAGCCGTTGACCTGGCCACTCTCCGAGAAAGAGGGCGTCACATGGGCGAAGACCCAGTAATGGTCGCCATTCATTGCCCGGTTGACGACATAGGCGAAGATCTCCTTGCCCGCTTCGATGCGCTCCCAGAGCAGCTTGAATACGGTCCGCGGCATGTTGGGATGCCGGATAAGGCTGTGCGGCTGCTCGAGCGTGCCGCCCAGTTCAAGCTGCGAGATGTTCAGGAAAACCCGGTTTGCATAGGTGATCCGGCCCTTGAGGTCGGTCTTGGTCACGATGACATCGCCGGGATCGAAAGTCCGTTCATGCCCTGTAAGGCTTGGTGGTGTGCGCATGGGTCAGGTCCTGTCGAAGTTCAGCCCTGCAGCAAGAGGATCACCACAAAAACCCGGGAACCCCTAGCCGCAGCAGGCAAATCAAACACATGTATGAATTTGAGCATGGCACAGTTAACCAAGCCCTAATATCACGCCGGATGCCATTCGGTTGTCAGGCGACAGGGCCGGGCGCGGCATTTCGTGGTAAACGCGGCGTTAACGGCTTTGAGCTAGCACCACGTCTGTTGTGTGGAGCTCTCCGATGATCCGAAACATGCGCGTTTCGCTTGTTCTTCTGATGACAGGATGCCTTGTGCTCGTCGCATTGGGCGTTGCAACGTTTGCAGGAAGGCAGGCCCTCGACGCCCTGCGCATCGGGAGCCCGCTCTACACGCAAATTGTGGCTGGCAAGGACCTCGTCGCAGACATTCTGCCTCCGCCCGCCTACATCATCGAGTCATACCTCGAAGCAACGCTCGCGCTTGTCGACCCTGCTACCGCCGATGCGAGGGCTCAGCGGGTCAGCCAGCTGAAGCGGGAGTACCTGCAGCGTCACGAATTCTGGCTTTCGGCCGATTTCGATCGTCCGCTTCAGCAGCGACTGACGACGCAAGCCCATGTCCCCGCCATGCGCTTTTTCAACCTGTTCGAGACGGCTTTCATCCCGGCCCTGAAACGCAACGATAAGGCAGGGGCGGAACGGATTTATCAGGAGCTGTCGCGCGACTACGCATTGCACCGAGGCGTGGTGGACCAGATCGTTGTCGGAGCGACCCGGCATAACGCCGCTCTCGAGGCCGAAGCCGCAGTCGAAGGCGCATACTACGAAAAGTTCACGCTCATCGCTGCGTTCATCGCGGCACTTGCCTCCGTTGGTGGTCTTCTGGTGATACGCGCACGTGTGCTTGCGCCCATCGAGGATCTGACGCGAACAATGGGAGAGATCGTTGGCGGCCGGGCGGGCGCACGCACCAGCCGCAACTATGCGCGCCGCGGCGACGAGATCGGCCGCATGGCCGCCGCCCTCGAAACATTTGGCGAAAGCGTGGCAACCAACACGAATGTGCGCGAGACTGTGATGGCAGTTCGTGGTCACGCCGCCGACGCCGTGAAGGATACGACCTCCCACAGCTCCGCGATGAGTAGCGATGCCGTGACACTGGCCAACAGCGCCGAGCGTGTTCGGCTGGCGCAGGCGGAAGCAAGTGAGGCAGCGCAGCGCGCTCTCTCGGCAACAAATCTGATCGCAGCCTCGACCGAGGAGCTATCCAGCTCGATCTCCGAAATCACCGAGAATGTCTCCACTGTTGCGCGCAAAACTGCGCAGGCAGTCCAGTCCGGCAGCTCGGTTCGCGACAGCATGACGAACCTGTCCGCCGTCGTGCACCGTATCTCCGATGTCGTCTCCGTCATCGGCGATATTGCCGACCGGACCAATCTGCTTGCATTGAACGCAACGATCGAAGCCGCGCGCGCCGGCGATTCAGGCAAGGGCTTCGCGATCGTCGCCCAGGAGGTCAAGCAGCTTTCGCGCCAGACGACTGTCTCGACCGAAGAAATCCGTCGTCAGATCGAGCAGGTTCTGAAGGCGACCCAGGGATCCGTGAGCGCCACCGACGAAATTCTGGGTCTGGTTCGCGATCTCGACAGTGCGGCTGCAGCGATTGCAGCTGTTATGCATCAGCAGAGCCTCGCAACCGGCGAGATTGCGCGCAACGCAAACGAATCGCTGTCCGCCGTCCGTGAGGCTGACCGCGCAATGTCCGCCGTGGGCAACGAAACGGCTGACACGCTGAAAAGGATCGAAGCGGTAAAATCTCTCGCGCTGAGCGTATCGGAGGCCGTTGCAGGTCTCGGCAACATCGTCACGCGCATCATGGGCTCCACGGGTGCCGATGGCATGGGCGCGAGACCAAACCAGCGCCATGCCGCCTGAGGAGAAACGCTGCCTAGTGGCAGGTGCGTCGCGCGGATCTGCCGTCCCATGTCAGCACAAGGGGTCCGTGACAGGTCACCGCAAGCGCTTGGCGCGACGGCGATGCGTTGACTGGCTGACCCCCGCGGATAAATAGCGGACGAGCGCGCGGTTTGGCCGTCACCGCCGGGCTTGAAGGCGCCTGGTGCACCCGCAAATGAACGACATGCCGGACAATGCGCGTGCGGTAATACTTCGGGCGCAGGGGATAGGTATCAAAAAGGTCGCTGCGCCATTGGTGCTTCGACCACTTCATCGGTTGGCCACCACCCGCTTGAGCGGGCACGGCAAGCGTGACACTCGCGATGGCGCAAGACAGCGCGCAGGCAAATGCCAGATAAAGGCGTCCCATCATCATCCACTCCCGTCACGACCCGAATTCCCGGTTCGGGTCGTCCCCATGGCGCAAAGCCTATCATGGGCCTGCGCGTCGCTGCAGGTGGAAAGAGCCTTAAGAGGCGTGGTTAAGCCATCCTGATCCGCACCAAACCGGCACAGGGGCGTGGCGCCGCGCATTGGCTCTCGCACGTGCGGTTGCGGGAAAAAATCAGGGTTCCCGTCGCGTCAACCATGATCGCGGCGATCCCCTGTCCCACAGTGGCACCAAATGTCTGGCCCAAGGCGTGCTGATAGGGGCTAACGCTTCAACACGGGGGACCGGAACATGCGTTCAATGAAACTGGGCTTGGCTACCATGTCACTGTTCGTGGGAACGGCACTCTCCACGTCGGCATTGGCCGATGACATCGGAAACAATTCGTGCCGCGACAACAGCTGCAACACCACCGTCAACCAGGGCGGTACGGGCGGTGAGGGTGGCATGGGTGTTGGCCACGGCGGTGAGGCGAACGCAACCGCGCGAGCCGTGAACAACAATGCCAATACCGCGCGCGGCGGCAATGCCACGGCAAACAACACAAATACAAACGACAACACGGCGTTCGGTGGTCAGGCAACGGCGACGAACCGCAACAACATCAACAGCGCCAACAACAACAGCAACGAAAACCTGAACACGCAGAACCTGGACAACGTGAACGTCAACGTCCAGGGCCAGAGCCTGAATAACCGCAATTACAATCAGGACACCAATACGAACACGAGCACGAACACCAATACGAGCGCCAACACGAATACCAGCGCCAACACGAACACGAGCGAAAACACGAACAACAACCAGGACACGGTCCACAACACCAACCACAACAGCGACCACAACAACAACGCCAACTCGCAGGGTCAGGACCAGGGTCAGGACCAGGCGCAGAGCGTCGATAACGTCGGCAACGTGCACATCGAAAACCAGCGTCCGCCAGTCAGCACGGCCTATGCCGCGCAGCTCACGACGGGCGAGGACACCTGCATGGGTTCAAGCTCGGTCGGTGCACAGGCGGTGACGTTCGGTCTGTCCTTCGGAACGACCTGGCAGGACGACAACTGCCGTCGACTGAAGAACTCGCGCCAGCTTGTGGCTCTTGGCTATCACCGTGCGGCCACGGCCCTGATGTGCGTGGATGACGATGTCCGCGACGCCATGATTGCCGCCGGCACGCCGTGCCCGAATGGACAAGTCGCCGCCGTCGCCGCACCGCCCGCTCGTCACTACGTGATGATGGCGCCGGTCGCCGACAAGCCGGTTGGCAAGCAGAGGCAGCGCAAGACGCGCAAGGCCCCGCCGCCGAAATAGGAACAACTGGAATAAGGCAGGGCGGCGCAAGCCAGCCGGCCATGGGGAGAGGCCGCCCGTTCAACCGGGCGGCCTTTTTTGTTGTCTCGCTCAGCCCGGCGTCTTGAGGGGCACCTGGATCTGCCGGCCGGTCTCCTCGAACAGCGCGCTCATGTCTGCCATGCCCTTCTGCTGCGCGGCCAGCTTCGCGGCATGGTCCCGGACATCCTGCGTGATCTTCATCGAGCAGAATTTCGGCCCGCACATCGAGCAGAAATGCGCTGTCTTGTGCGCATCCTTCGGCAGGGTCTCGTCGTGATAGGCCCGCGCCGTCTCCGGATCGAGCGCAAGGTTGAACTGGTCTTCCCACCGGAACTCGAACCGCGCCCGTGACAGGGCATCGTCCCACAGCCGTGCAGCCGGATGCCCTTTCGCAAGGTCAGCCGCATGCGCCGCAATCTTGTAGGCGATGACGCCCTGCTTGACGTCGTCCCGGTCGGGCAGGCCCAGATGCTCCTTGGGGGTCACATAGCAGAGCATCGCCGTGCCGAACCAGCCGATCATCGCGGCACCAATGGCGCTCGTGATGTGGTCATAGCCCGGTGCGACATCCGTCGTCAGTGGCCCCAGCGTATAAAACGGGGCCTCGCCGCAGGCCTTGAGCTGCTTGTCCATGTTGGCCTTGATCTTGTGCATGGGCACGTGTCCGGGCCCTTCGATCATGACCTGAACGCCATGCCGCCACGCAAGCTGCGTGAGCTCTCCCAGGGTCTCGAGTTCGGCAAACTGCGCCGCATCGTTCGCATCGGCGATCGAGCCGGGCCTCAGGCCATCGCCCAGCGAGAAGCTGACGTCATAGGCGGCAAGGATCTCGCAGATTTCCTCGAAATGCGTGTAGAGGAAGCTTTCCTTGTGATGCGCCAGGCACCACTTCGCCATGATCGACCCACCGCGCGAGACGATGCCCGTCGTGCGGTTTGCCGTCAGGTGGATGAAGGGCAGGCGCACGCCCGCATGCACTGTGAAATAGTCGACACCCTGTTCGCACTGCTCGATCAGCGTATCGCGATAGATGTCCCACGTCAGGTCCTCGGCGACGCCACCCACCTTCTCGAGAGCCTGGTAGATCGGAACCGTGCCGATCGGCACAGGTGAATTGCGCACGATCCAGTCGCGGATATTGTGGATGTTGCGCCCCGTCGAGAGGTCCATCACCGTGTCCGCGCCCCACCGGATCGCCCAGACCAGCTTCTCCACTTCCTCTTCCACCGACGATGTCACCGCCGAGTTGCCGATATTCGCGTTGATCTTGACCAGGAAGTTCCGCCCGATCGCCATCGGCTCGAGCTCGCCATGGTTGATGTTCGCCGGGATAATGGCTCGGCCACGGGCAACCTCGTCGCGCACGAATTCGGGCGTGACCTCGTCGGGGATCTCGGCGCCGAAGCTTTCGCCGTCCCGTGCGAGCTTCGCGCGGCCCAGGTTTTCCCGGATCGCCACATATTCCATCTCGGCGGTGATCACGCCTGCGCGGGCATGGTCAAGCTGCGTGATGCGCCGCCCGGCCTTCGCCCGTCGCGGGCGCAGCGTGCCCGGAAACGAAGGAACCAGGCGCTCACCCGTGGCGCCGCCATTGTCCTCTGGCTTCACGATGCGCCCATCATAGGTTTCCGTGTCGCCACGAGCCGCAACCCACGCGTCGCGCGCGCGGGGCAGTCCCCGATGGATGTCGACCGTGCACGTGACATCCGTATAGGGGCCCGAGGGGTCATAAAGGCGAACCGGTTCCTCGTTCGCGGAAGGATGCAGCGCCACCTCGCGGAACGGCACCTTGATGTCTGCAAAGCGGGTGCCGGCAACATGGATCTTGCGCGACCCGGGAATGGATCCCGTCGTGATGCGGAACGGGGTCTTGTTCTGGATGTTCATGCCGGGTGCTTCCTGCAAGGCGGTGAGGGGACCGATCCGTCGCGCAGGCAGGGTTGGCGGGCCGGCGCAAGCCTTGGCGCGCGGCACAATCCGTATCCCTACGCCGGTGCGAACCGGATCAGGTTCAAAGGGTGGTCGCGCTTGGCGCGCAGATCTCAGCCGGAATGGCCCCCCTTCGGACGGGGGCAATCTCTACCTCGGCGCCCGCGCCGTCAACGCCACAAGTTTTGGGGTCTTGACCGGGGCGCAAAGCCCGGGCGCAGCCTCAGACCGTCTGGTTCTGAGCAGCCCGGGCTTCCGCCAGGGCCTTCATGGTCTGTCCCAGTCGGCCATCAAGTTCGGCCACCTTCGCCCTCAGCACCGAAGCCTCGTCGCGCGATTTCGCCGCCTCGTGAAGCATGGCTTCCAGAAGCTGCACCCGGTGGCGAAGCGCCCCGCTCTCTGCCGCCACCTGCGCCGACGCCTGTGCTCCCGCCAAGAGCCTCTCCTCGACATCGGCAAGCCGGGTTCTCAGTTCGCTCTTGTCATCCGCAGGGCTTTCAGTCCGCGCCCGTGCAAGGGCATCGGCAAGGCGGGCATCAAGCGTGGCCACCTGTGCCCTCAGCGTCTCTGCATCGGCCGCCTGGCGCTGCATGCGCTCGAGCGCAGCCTCCAGGTCACGCATGCGCGCCGTCGTGTCGGGCGTATCCTTCAGTACGGTCTCCGCAGGCCGCGCCATCGCCCGCTCGAGCGAAGTCTCAAGCTCCGAGATCCGCTGCCGCAGCGCTTCGACCTGCGCATCCTCGGTGACGGGCGTGTCGAGCATGAGCGGCGTTTCCGCCAGCCGCCGGTTCAGCGTCTCCACCTCGGCCTTCAGCGCATCAGCCAGCAGGGCACGCTCTTCTGCGGCCATCAGCTTGGCGCGAAGCTCGACATTGTCCTCATTCTGAAGGGCCGCGATTGTATCGCCTTGCGTATTGGTTGCCGCCGCATGCGCAAGGCGTGTCTCAAGCTCGGCAATCCGCGCCTTGAGCGGATCGGTTTCCTGCCTGACCCTGTCAAGCGACTTGCTGATCGCCGTCTCCGCACCTGCAAGCTTGTCCTGCAGGTCAAGGATGCGCGAGCGCAAGGCGTCCGTCTCGCGCGCCGCGACGAAGCCGGAAGCCAGCCGCGCCTCGAGTTCGGCGATCCGCGCCTTCGAGACATTCAGCGCATTGGAAGCTGCGTCGCGGTCCGACTGCCCCGAGCTGGCGCGCACCTCGGCCGCGGCAAGACGTGCCGAAAGGGCAGCAACCTCCTGCAGGGCCTGGTCGCGGGCCTGCACAGCCTCGGCAAGCCGCGCAGCACCATTCCCGTTCTCCGCCGCAGCCGCACCGGCACCCTCGAGTTCGCGGATCCGCGCAAGCATCTGGCGGATCTGCACGGCCGAGGCATCCCGCTCGCCGGTGGCCTGCGCAAGCTGTCCCTCTAGCTCGGAGAGCCGCACCTGCATCGCCTTGATCGTCTCCTGCGTCTTTGCGTCGGGGGCAGGGGCGCCGCCAGCCATCTGACGCTCAAGCTCCCGCACCCGTGCCATGTGTGAGCGCGCCTGATCGCCGATGCGGTCCTTCTCCTTCGAGACCTCGGCAAGTGTCCCCTCGAGCTCGAGCAGTCGCTTGCGCATCGCGTCGTCGGGCATGATTTTCGCCCCGCCCAGGTCCAGCGGTGCCGACGCTTGCTGCAGCGCATCAGCCTTGGCCTTGTACTCGTCCCACTTGGCGCGCGCCTCGAGATAGCGTGTCCGGAAGCTGTCGGCTTCCGCCTTCATCCGGGCACTTTCATCCGTGAGCGACTTCTCGCTTGCACGCAAGCCCGACACGTCGCGCTCCAGTTCGCCGATGCGCTGCGCCATCTCCTCGCGTGAGGCGATGCGCGAGGCGCGTGCCGAGGGTGGAAGGCCCTCAAGTTCGGCAAGCCGCCCACGGTAATCCTCGAGCTCGCGCTCCATCGCAATCGCGCGGTGCCGGGCGTCAAGCGCTTCTGTCTCGAGCTGTGACTGCCGTTCGAGCTTCTGGTTGCGCAACAGGAAATAGCCCATCAGCATGCCGATGAGGCACGCGATCGCAAGGAACAGCCATGTCTGCGCAACAAGATAGATCATGGGCGGACGGGGCTCCGGATCATGGCACCACCGAGAATTCAACGCGCCGGTTGGCCACGGGATCGCCAGCCTGAGCCGGCTGCGCATCACCGGCCCCCATGGCGGCAACGCGGTCGCGGGCGATCCCGGCATCCCACAGGATCTTGGCGACAGCAAAGGCGCGGCGCCGGCTGATGTCGCCGGCGTTGGCTTCCGCCGGCGTGCCGTCTGCATGGCCGGTTATGCTGAGCTTCAGCTCCGGACACAGGCTGGCTGTTCGCACCATGCCGGAGACGATCGACTGGCCCGTCGCATCGACGGTCACGGAACCCGCCTGGAACAGCACCACGTTATTGCGCATCGCCGCATCAATCAGCTTCTGGCAGTCCGCGCCGTTCGCCGTGGCAGCTTCTGGCTCTGGATCCGGTGACAGGGCGGCCTCGTCAGGTGCGGCGGGCAGCGGCAATGTCGACCCGTCGTTGAGCGTCAGCTGCGCCGACGCCGAGAGAGGTTTCGGGATATCCGAGAGTGCAGTCTCGATCGCGTTCTTTTCGCCATCGTCCGCAACCTGTCCGAAAAGCACCATGTCCCCGTCATTGAACTGCAGTTCACCGGCCTGCAGGCGCCGCAATTGGCGCAGCCCCACGACCACGCTGCCCATCCAGTCACCGGTGGGATAGCCACTCGCCACGCGCGTGCCGTCTTCGACACCCTGTGGGAACAGCTTGCGCGCCTCACGCGCAATGTCGCGCTTGAACTTCTGGCTGGGAACCGCGCCGGACATCCGGACGCGCAGGCCCGCGCCGCGGACAGCCGACCATTGGTAGGGCTTGCGCGGCGGGGCGATCGAAAGCCTTGAGCCGTCAACCGATGTGATGCCGCCCCACAGCGCGCCACCCTGGCCTGCGGCCCGCCGTGCGGTCTCGATCGCGTCTTCCCGGTCCAGCTCACTTGGCGCCACGCCGTTCAGCATCGCGCGTTGGCCATCCATCTTCACGTCGGCCCAGCCAAGCCCGTTGGCAACCAGCGCGCTGGAGACCTGCCGCTGCAGGTCTGCAGGCACGTGTCGGATGCTGCGAAGCGGGCCCTCGCCCTCGCTGGCAAATGTTGCAAAGTAACCGGTCACCAGCATCGCCGTGATCCCGGCAAACACGATCCAACGCGACATGGTCATCCCAAATCGGTGGAAACGGCGCGCGCCTTCGCTCGCCCGTCCACAGGTCCCCGTCCATTACTTGTATCACCGTATCGAAAGGGCCTGAAACGCAAGCCCGAAGTGAGGTGAACGACAACCGCCGGGGTGCGCAATTGGGCCGACCGGCCGCGTGCAGCCGGTTACCTTAATCGTGTCGATGACCTGCCGTTCAGGCCGGTCTGGCAGATCAGGGCGTGGAAGTCTTGGGGGCCGCGGGCTTGGCGGCGGCGGTCGGGGCAGGCTTCTTGGCCGCCGGGGCCGCCGCAGGCTTTTTCTCGGCCGCGGCAGGCTTGATCCCGTTGGCGGCATTGTAGCCGTCGACAAGGTTGTTGAAGTCGATCGCCAGCGCATCACGTTCGTCCAGCGCGCGATTGATCATCTTGACGATCTGGTCGCTGTCCTGCTCGGTCATCTTGCCATCGAGCGACTTGCCCAGCGTGATGAGGCACTTTTCGTAATTCTCGATCTGTTTGAGGAACAGCATCACGCTGTCGCGCGTGTTCTTCATTTCCTCGATGGTCGCGGCCTTGGCATCGACCACGATGGTCGGCGCATAGGGGAAGCCGCCGCACTTCGTCCGGATCT
Source organism: Micropepsaceae bacterium (assembly GCA_044351125.1). Classification (GTDB taxonomy): domain Bacteria; phylum Pseudomonadota; class Alphaproteobacteria; order Micropepsales; family Micropepsaceae; genus SZUA-430. Next base: position 5,135 of record JBILGJ010000022.1, on the reverse strand, counting down.
CGTCCTTGACGTTGATCTTGTCCTCGAAGCCGCCGCTCTTGTTGTTGCCCGTGGCCGCTTGGGCCGCGAACGGAAGGAGCAGGGCTGCAACAAGAAGGAAGCGCATTGAAACCACCATGGTGTGAGCAGGCAACATGTGAGCAGGCAATACTTCGGTCCCCGCGACGCCAGCACGCCGGTCGGGCGGGTCCCGGACAGCTTGTGAAACTAGCCTAAAGCCCTGCAGGAATCCATCGGGTCCGGGCAGGGCGTTTCCGGGGAAAACCGCCAAGGGTTCAGGCCGCCCGCAGGGCCACCGCCCAGCTTCGGACAGGGACCCCCGCCTCGTGGCGGCAGACACACTCCACCAGGCTGCAGACGTCCAGCCCGTGCCGTTCAGCCAGCCGTCGCAGATAGGCATCGCTGTGCCGGTATCGCCGCTTTGGCCCCAATTCGTGGTCGAGCGCCTCTCCGAGCTCGGTTGTGAACAGCCACAGCCCGTCCGGTGCCAGCCGCCGCCTTGTGCTGGCAAACAGGGCCTCGAGATCGCCAAGATAGACCAGCACGTCGGCCGCCACGATGATGTCGAAGGGCCCGTCAAGCACCGATGGCAGGTTGACGATGTCGCCTTCGACGAGCGCGGTATAGGCACCTGTCGCCCTGGCTTTCTCGAGCATGCGCGGCGAAAGGTCGACGCCGGTGAGGCTGCGCGCCAGGTCCTGAAACGCAAGCCCACTGAGCCCCGTGCCGCAGCCAAGGTCGAGAATGGCGTGCCGCTGTCCCGGGTCCGTCAGCATCAGGGCCAGCTGGCGCAGGATCTGCGGCGCCGCATACCCGAGCCGCGCACGCATGCGCTCGTCATAGTCGGCTGCAAACTGGTCAAAGAGATGACGCACATAACCAGCATCGGCGCGGGCCTGGCGCTGCATGTCATGGGCCCGTGCGCGGATTGCTGCCGCCACGTCGTCACCCACGGCGCCGGTCGCCAGCGCAACCTCCAAAGCCGCCAGCCCCTTCTCGGCCTCGCCTGCCTCAAGCCAAAGCCTGGCAATCGCAAGCTGCGGCCGGACGTCATCCGGCGCAAGGCGCGCCGCGCGCTGCAGCTCGCCGATGGCGGCAGGCAAGGTCCCGACGGCCGCCAGCGCTTCGCCGAAGGCCAGCAGGATCTCGGCGGTTCCCGGCGACAGCTGCGCGGCTTCGCGCAACGCCACGACGGCATCCCCAGCCCGTCCCATCGACATGAGCACGCGCCCGTGGGCGGTGCGGGTCAGCGCACTGCCACGCCCCGCGGCAATAAGCCGTTCGCAGCGTTCGAGCGCCTCTGCCGCACGGCCCTCGTCGACCAGCGCGGCAGTCTCTGCGAGGGGGTCGAGGAACCCCTCGCTGCCAGGGACCGCAGGTGTCATCAGCCGTTCAGCGTGCACTTGCCATTGTTCAGCACGACGACATCGCGCTCCTTCACCTTCGAGCGGAACGACACGACATTGCCGTCCTTCCACATCTCGGTGACGATGGTCTCGCCGGGGAACACCGGTGCCGAGAAGCGAACATCGAAGCCGGCGATCATCGTGTGGTCATACTTGCAGATCGTCGACAGCACCGCCCGGCAGGCCGTTCCATAGCTGCACAGGCCATGCAGGATTGGCCGGGGAAATCCTGCCATCTTCGCAATGTTGGGATCCGAGTGCAGCGGATTGCGATCCCCCGAGAGGCGGTAGAGCAGCGCCTGGTCGGCGCGCGTGTCCGTCTCGCACGACACGTCGGCCTTCCGGGCAGGAATTTCGTGCGGCTCCGGCCCGCCCGTGGACGGACCGCCGAACCCGCCATCGCCGCGTGCGAAGATCGTCCCGCCCGTGGTGCACAGAAGTTCATTCGTGTCCTTCAGGCGAATGACCTTCTCGGTATAGATCAGGGCTCCCTTGCCGGGCCCCTTGTCGACCGCACCCGTCACGCGTTCGTCCGAGATGATCGTGGCCGACGCGGGCAGGGGCTTGTGCATCGTCAGTCGCTGCTCGCCATGCACCACCATCAGGTAATTGATACCGGCAAGGCCAATGGTCCGCTGGCCCCAGGCAATGACGCTGGCCATGGTCGGGATGGTCTTCAGGCCATTTTCGTAAACGTATGGCAACTCATCCGCATTCATCGGGTCGCGGCCCATGCCGACGCCCAGCGCATAAAGCATGGTCTCCCGGTCGGTGTAGGTAAACTCGTCGCCAAGCGACTTGAGTGCCATAAGGCTTTCATAGGTAACGGCCATTATAGTGGATCTCCATTGGGGCGCTGACATGGTTAGGGCGGGCGAGGGCGAAAGTAAATTGCGCGCCTGCCTGGCTTGGTTGCGGCAGGCTGGCCAATTCTTTTGAATCATTATAATATGTGAACAACATGGCGGCTCAGGACACCACTTTTGCAAGGACGGAAACGGCGGTCGCCACCTACGACCGCATCCTCGATATTGCCGAGGCGCTCTTTGCTGCCCATGGGATCCAGGGGACGTCGATCCGCCAGATTACCGACCTGGCCAATGTGAACGTGGCCGCCGTGAATTATCACTTCGGCACGAAGGACAAGCTCGTCGATGCCGTGATCCATCGCCGCTTCCAGAGCCTCGAGGAAGAGCGCGCCCTTGCCCTCGACCGCATCGAGGAGCGCTGTCGCCGCGAAAACCGCGCCCCGCAGGCCGAGGAGCTCGCAGCCGTCCTGGTGCAATCGCCCTTTCGCCATCTCAGGTCCGGTGACAAGGGTTGGCTTGATTTCATCCGTGTCCTCGCGCGGCTGACGTGGGAGCCGGGTGCCGAGAGGTTCGCCCCCCTGCCGTCATCCCTCGGCATCTTCGAGCGATTTGACACTCTGCTGAAACTGGCCGTCCCCGCGCTCGCCGTCGATGACGCGCGTCGCTGCTGGCGTCTCGCATTCCTGCGGTCTGCCTCGCAGCAGACGATGCTGACCGTGGCCATGCTGCGCGACGGTCAGGTGCCCAACGCGATTGCCTTCGCGGGCGCCCTCAACCAGTTGCCCGAGGAAGAGATCGAGAAGGAGCTCATTCGCTTCGTGGCCGCAGGCCTCGCAAGCTGAAGGGCTTCTTCAGGTCAGCACGTCGCCTTCGATCGGAACCGGCGCGCCCGTAAGCCAGGCCTCTAGCATGGCGTTCACCTTCTCGGGTGCCTCCTGCTGAACCCAGTGCGAAACACCCGGCAGGTAGCGCAGCGTCAGGTCCTTCACATAAGCCTCGGTGCCACGAGTGGTGGCCTTGTCCAGCGCGGTGTCTTCCTCGCCCCAGATCATCAGGGTGCGGGCATCGACGGTTCCCGGAGCCGGGTTCATCACACGACGATCTGTGCGCATGGCCGCCCGGTAATAGTTGATCATGGCGCTGAGGGCTCCCGGCGCGCGTGCCGAGCGCCGATACTCGTCAACGACCGGGGCGGGGAAGCGGCTCTTGTCGACAGCCATGTCCGTGAACGCCCGCCCGATGGCCTCGGCCCCGCGCGCAGCAAGGATCCGCTCTGGCAGCCACGGCAGCTGGAAGAAGAACATATACCAGCTTTTCCTGAGCTGCGACCAGGTCCCCAGGGCCTGCACGAAGCACGCTGGATGCGGCACGTTCATGATCACGAGGCCGGACAGGGGCCGCACCTTGCGGATGGCGCAGTGCCACGCGATGATCGCGCCCCAGTCATGCGCGATGAGCAGCGTCTCTTTCGCGCCAGCCGCATCGATCAGCCCTGCCACGTCCTCGACCAGCCGGTCGATGTGATAATCCTTGACGGATGTAGGCCTGGACGTCTGGCCATAGCCCCTGAGGTTCGGCGCCCACACACGGTACCCCAGTCGCGCGAGCAGCGGCATCTGGAAGCGCCACGAGAACTTCGATTCCGGAAACCCGTGCAGCAGCAGCGCAAACGTCTCGCCCTCGCCGCACTGGTCGACCTCGAAGGTAAGCCCGTTGGCATTCACGAACACGGTATTCACCGGCGCATCCGGCATGGGGCGCTCACTCCCGGTTGAGGATCCTGTCGACGAGGATGTTGGCCCACCATTTCGACTTCTTCTGGAATTCTGCCTTCAACGCCTCGGGCTGATAGTGTTTCTCGGCCCATTCGATGAGCGACAGGCCAGACACGCGCGCGTGCGCGAGATATGTCTCGAAGAAGTGGTCGAGCACGCCCGTCTTTCCCTGTCTGACATGGCCATACCTGAGGCTCAGCATCCGCATGGCCTTGTCGATGGGCTCGCCCTTGCGGAAGTGAAGGTACAGCACGCTGCCGATACCCGCGCGATCCGCGCCCGACTTGCAGTGCAGAAGGGCAGGATAGGCAATCGAATTGAACAGCGCCTGCGCCTCGCGCAGCGTCTCGACCGTCGGGGTCGACCGCGAGTTCAGCGTGAAGTCCACATGGGCGATCCCGGCCTTAGCGCAGGCATCCCGTTCCAGCTGCAGGAAGGCCTCGGGCTCGCCCCACTTTCCCGGACCGCGCAGGTTCACCACGGTCTTGATGCCCCGCCGCCCCCAGGCCCGGATCTGGAACGGCCACGGCTGGTTGGTCCGAACCATTTCGTCCGAGATCCAGGACGCATTCGTCCACCAGACACGCAGGAACGCGTGATCCCGCCATGTCATGTCGAACAGGGCGGCCAGGCGCCCCCAGGGGCTCGAAAGGTCGAATTTGTGCGGTTTTGCCATGAAGGGCGGTGAATAGCCGCTGCAAGATCAAAACGCAAAGCGTCCGACGAACATCTTGCAAAGCCAAGGGGCCCGCCTTAGGTTCCGCGCCTGCGAAAAAGCGGCCTTTGCCGCCCCCGCAAGCCGTTAATGTGCAGTTGTAGCTCAGTTGGTTAGAGCGCCGGATTGTGGATCCGGAGGTCGGTGGTTCGAACCCACCCAACTGTACCACCCCCCTCATCAGAGCCAGGACCCGACCCCGTCAGGAACCCGTCAACGTCCGACAGGTTGCAGATGGCACACGCGTGAGCCTCTCAAATCAAACTGTCGCCGAAATGTGCCAGCTGTTCCAAACAGGCAACGAACATCGGGCCGCCCGGTGAAGTCGATAGGCAAAACCTGGCCACCTGTATCTGGTGACAGTGTAGTCGTCGCGTCACAGCACGCAGGTCTCGCAAGAAAGCTTTGGGAATAAATTTCTAAATCGGAA
>JBILGJ010000228.1:0-5196 GCA_044351125.1 Micropepsaceae bacterium | reverse complement strand
GCACTACCAGCGGCTGCTCGATTACATTCCGCCTGATTTCGTGCACGTGCTCGCGGCGGGCCGCATCGTGATGTCCGGTGGCCCCGAGCTCGCGCTTCGGCTCGAGGCCGAAGGCTATGACGGCATCGTGAAGGTCGCCTGATGTCTGCACGCACGGCAACACAACCTCAGCCTGCTGCAGCTTTCCAGACCGGCCTTGAACAGGTCTGGACACAGGCGGCAGCCGCACTGCCCGGCAGCGACTGGATGAAGCAGATCCGGCGTGACGCGCTGGCGCGCGTCGTCCGCGATGGGCTTCCGGGTCGCAGGCACGAGCAGTGGAGATACGCCGATCTCGCAGCCATGCGCACAACGGCCCTGCCGCTGGCCCCCGCGCTCGGGCGGCGTGCTAAGGAGCATGGCGCAGAAATATCGACCCCCACCCACGGCGTCGAGATGATCAACGGGCGCGTGACGGCACTGCCCGAACCCGCCAGCCTGCCCGACGGCTTCGAAGTGCTGCGCCTGGCCGATGCCCTTGACATTCCCTCGCTGTGGCTGCGCCCGTTTCTCGAGCCTGGTGCGGACAGCATCAACAACCTGAACCTGGCCTTCGCGACCGACGGCGTGCTGGTCCGGGTTGGACGCGGGATTGCTGTTTCGAGGCCGCTGCTCGTGCGCAACAGCACCAGCCTCTCGGGAAACATGGCTCATGATCGCTCGGCGGTCGTGCTCGAGGAAAATGCAAGCCTCACGCTGATCGAGGTGGCCCACAGTGACGGAACGCGTGACAGCCTTGCCACGAGCCGCCTGACCATCCAGTTGGAGCGTGGCGCCCGGCTCATTCATGTTTGTCTGACTGATGGAACCGCCGGCATGGCAGCCATCCGGGATGGGCAGGTCGACATCGCCGAAGGCGCGCGCTACGAACAGGTCGCTCTTGCCAGCGGTTCCGGCCTGTCACGCCAGCAATTGCACGTTTGCCTTCAAGGCAATGGCGCGTACTGCGACCTCGCGACGGCGTATGCGGCGCCCGCAGGCCGACAGGTGGATCTGTCTGTCGCCCTGCATCATGCAGCGCCGGGAACCATCAGTCGTTATCTTGCCAAGGGCATTGCGGCACGCAAAGGGCGCGGCGTCGTCCAGGGTCGCGTCATCGTCGACCAGCTCGCGCAGGGGACCGACAGCCACCAGATGGCGCGCGGCCTGCTGCTTGAAGAGGGGGCAGAGATCTTCCACAAGCCCGAACTCGAGATCTATGCCGACGACGTGAAGTGCGGTCATGGCGCCACAATCGCATCGCTTGACCCGAACCAGATGTTCTACCTGCAATCGCGCGGGGTACCGCCCGCGGAAGCCCGTGACATGCTGCTTGCAGCCTTTGTCCGGGACGTGAGCGACCGCGCGCCGGACATCCTGCGCGAGGATCTCGAGGCGTGGGCCGCGCGGCATCTGCTTCAGAAAGAGGCAACACCATGAGAACCTCGACAGCGCCGGCACCATCCCACCGCGCGTTCGACCTCGCCGCCGTTCGCGCTGACTTCCCCATCCTGTCCCGGACGGTAAATGGCAAGCCGCTGATCTATTTCGACAATGCGGCCTCGGCGCAGAAGCCAACATTTGTCCTCGACCGCGTCAGGGATTTCGCCGAGACCTCGAATGCAAATGTGCATCGCGGCCTCCACACGCTTTCGACGCTGGCCACCGATGCCTACGAGTCTGCGCGCCTTGCCGTCACCCGCTTCCTCAATGCGCCCGATCCCTCGCAGGTGATCTTTACCGCTGGCGGTACCGATGCCTTCAACCTCGTCGCCAACGCCCTCGGCCAGTCGATAAGGCCGGGCGACGAGATTGTCCTCTCGGAGATGGAGCACCATTCCAACATCGTGCCGTGGCACTTCCTGCGCGAGCGCCATGGAGCGATCCTGAAATGGGCGCCGGTGCGCAACGACGGCACACTGGACATGGACGCCTTCGCGCGCCTGCTGACCCCGAAGGTCAGGCTTGTCACCCTGACGCACATGTCCAACGTTCTGGGCACCGTGACGCCCGCGCGCGACATCGTTCGCATGGCCCATGACAAGGGGATCCCGGTTCTTCTCGATGGCTGCCAGGCCTCGGTGCATGCGCCTGTCGATGTCGCTGACCTGGGTTGCGATTTCTATGTCGCGACCGGCCACAAGCTCTACGGCCCCACGGGGATTGGCGTCCTTTACATGGCTGCTCGCTGGGCCGAAAGCCTGCCTCCCTTCAGGGGCGGGGGCGAAATGATCGACGAGGTGCATCGCGACCGCGTGACCTATGGCAAGTCCCCCCAGCGCTTCGAGGCGGGAACGCCTCCCATCATGCAGGCCGTCGGCCTGGGCGCCGCAATCGAATACCTGAACAGCTTCAACCGCATGGATCTCGTGCAGCACGAGGAGTCCCTTTTGGGGCATGCGATGGAGCGCCTGTCAGGCCTCAACTGGATCACCGTCCAGGGAACTGCGCCCGGCAAGGGCGCCATCATCTCCTTCACGATGGAAGGCGCGCATGCCCATGACGTGGCGACGTTGCTTGACCAACAGGGCATCGCAGTTCGCGCCGGACATCACTGCGCGCAGCCCTTGATGGAGCGATTCAACGTGCCCGCCACGGCGCGCGCCTCATTCGCCTTCTACAACACGCACGAGGAAGTCGACCGCTTCGTCGCGGCCCTCGTCAGGATCCGGAGCATCTTCGCATGAGCGATGGCTCGTCGCGCCAGCTTGAAATGAACCTGGACCAGCCGCAACAGGCCGAGACCGAGGTCGATCCCTTCACCCAGGAACTGATCCGGCAGCTGAAGACCGTCTTCGACCCCGAGATCCCGGTCGACATCTACGAGTTGGGGCTGATCTACAAGATCGATGTCGCTGACAACAAGGATGTGTCGATCGACATGACGCTGACCGCGCCGGCATGTCCGGTGGCGGGCGAAATGCCGGGTTGGGTCAAGGAAGCCGTCACGCGCGTTCCGGGCGTGGGCGAGGTGACCGTCAACATGGTGTTCGATCCGCCGTGGACACCCGAACGCATGTCCGAGGAAGCGCGCCTCGAACTGAACATGTTCTGAAGGGCAGGGCACACGACATGAGCGAGATCCACGAACCAAGACCGGCCCGCCGCGAGCGTCCCAAGGCCTTGCGCCTGACCACCGCCGCCGCCGAGCAGATCCGCAGCGCCATGGCCAAGTCGGAAAAGCCCGTAGTTGGCATCCGCATCGGGCTGAAGAATGCCGGTTGCGCCGGCATGAGCTACACGATGGACTATGCCGAGCAGCAGAACCCGCTCGACGAGGTCGTCGAAGACCAGGGTGTGCGCATCCTGATCGACCCGAAGGCCATATTGTTCCTGATCGGGACCGAGATGGATTTCGTCCGCGACCGGATGCAGGCGCGCTTTGTATTCAACAACCCCAACCAGACAAGCGCCTGCGGTTGCGGCGAGTCCGTTGCACTGCAAAAGGCGGTGGAATAGGCAACTTCGATCGTTCGCCTCCCAGGCGAAACGCGTCGCTCTAAGTCGCTGCAGCGGCGTGTCCGCGTCGGGTCGGCTAACCTCATTGAAGAAGCAAATCCTGCATCTTCTTCCAGCACGCGAACTGCGCAGTTTTGACTGTCGCGCGCGCATCACATCAAGCGGCAAATGCCTCCGCGTGACAAACGCGCCAACTGATTCGATGCGCTCATTCTGTTAGATACGCACCGGTTTTCTTCTTGGGGGCTTCCATGGAATTTCTGAACGCAATTAACGAACTGACGACGGCGCAACTCGAGTTTTTCGCAATCGCCACCGTCCTGGTGATGATCGTTTTCTCCGGAGGCTTCCTTCTGGGACGCTCCACGCGCAGCCGCGACGTGAAGGTGCCGGTTGAGGTGATCCACGCACTCGCCTCCGCGCGCTTCGCCTCGCAGATGGATGTCCGCGGCGCACGCAATGACAGCAAGGAAGACAAGATCGAAGACGAGATCGAGCACCTGCTCGACCACGTCGAACATCACGAGAAGGACTTCAACCACGCCAAGACGCATGTCCTGCACGAACTGGACCGCATCATCCACGACTATGGCTCCACGCCCGACCTCGCCGAACTTCACAACAAGGTCGAGCACGCGCACAACATCCCCGAGATCGTGGCCGCACTGAAGTGGTACATCGGACGTCACCATCACTGATGGGGCGCTGACGCCGGGCCACCAGTCCAGGGCCGGGGCGCAGCAAGGCAAGTCATAGCGGCAGGTCCTGCAAGGGGCCTGTCGCTTTTTTTCATTCGGCCCTGTTCAAAGCTGGCCGTTCCACCGATGATGCGCGATCACCGGAAACCGACGGCAAGGGAGAACAGCGGACATGGATCTGAAGCTCAAGGGCAAGCGCGCCATCGTGCTTGGAGGAACGCGCGGCATCGGACGCGCCATTGCCGACACGCTCGCCGACGAAGGCGCTCACGTCGCCATCTGCGCCCGTAACCGCGAGCAGGTCGATCCGGCCGTCGCGGCCCTGGCTGCAAGGGGTGTGCGCGCGACAGGCTCAGCGGTCGACATGGCAAAGCCGGCGGAACTCAAGGCCTGGATTGCGGACGTCGCATCCACCTTCGGTGGAATTGACATCCTCGTCTCGAACGCCAGCGCCCTTGTGATGGGCGCCGGTCGCGAGGCCTGGGAAAGCATGCTGCAGGTCGACATTCTCGGTGCCACGACAGCCTTCGAGGCTGCGCGCCCGCATCTGGAGAAGGCCGCAAGCGAGCATGGCGACGCCGCCGTCGTGATGATCTCGTCGATCTCGGCAGCCGAGACGCAGAGTGGCGGCGCCTATGGCGCGATGAAGGCTGCGATGATCCACTACGCCAAGGGCCTTGCGAAGGAATGCGCGAAGGCGAAGGTGCGCGTGAATGTTGTGTCGCCGGGCACGATCTACTTCAAGGGTGGCGTCTGGCACAACGTGGAGCAGATGGCCCCGCAGATGTACGAGGCCACGTTGAAGCGCAACCCCATGGGCCGCATGGGAACACCGCAGGAAATCGCCAATGCGGCGGTGTTTCTTGCAAGCCCCGTCTCGTCGTTCACGACCGGGGCAAATCTGATCGTTGATGGTGCAATGACATCGCGGGTGAATTACTGATGGAAGCAGCGGGGGAATGATTCATCAGTCATCAGGAGATGAGAATGATCAGGACTGCCCTCGCCGCGACAGCCATGG
>JBILGJ010000375.1:0-3013 GCA_044351125.1 Micropepsaceae bacterium | reverse complement strand
GGATACAGGTGCATTGAAGCCGGGCCAGCGCGTGTTGGCACAAGCCCCGGGTGGCTTTGCCGAAGCAGTGGCAGTGGCCCCCGCACTCATCGTGCCGATTCCCGACCGGATGTCATTCGCACAGGCCGCGGCCTTTCGCGTGAACTACCTCACCGCCCTGCACGGATTGCAGGATCGTGCCCGCCTTGGCGCGGGGGAAACGCTTCTGGTAACGGGCGCTGCCGGTGGTGTGGGCCTCGCTGCCGTCCAGCTCGGTGCCCTGATGGGTGCGCGCGTGATTGCCTGCGCCAGCTCGGAGGAAAAGCGCGCCTTCGCCCAGGCGCACGGCGCAAGCGAGGTCATCGACACCACGCTGGAAGGCTGGCGCGACCGCCTGAAGGCCCTCACCGGTGGCAAAGGCCCGGATGTGATCTTCGATCCCGTCTGCGGCCCGCTGTTCGAACCTGCCTTCCGCTCGATTGCCTGGGGCGGACGCCATCTTGTCGTGGGCTTTGCCGGGGGCCCGATCCCGGCGCTGCCCGCCAACCTCACGTTGATGAAGGGCGCAGGCCTGCTCGGCGTGGACGTACGCCAGTTCATGATGTTCGAGTGGCAGCGGGCCGCCGCACACGTGGCCACGCTGCTTGCCTGGGTCGACGACGGGCGCCTCGCTCCCGCGGTCGGCAAGGTCTTCCCGTTCGACGCCTATCGCGAGGCGCTGACCTTTGCCTTGAGCGGCAGGGGCATGGGCAAGACGATCCTCGAAGTGGGGTAGGTCCCAGCGCCATCGGCGCGGGAACACCCGGAGCAGCGATCACTGCATCCCTCATTGCCTTTCCCGGGAGGGGTGCTTAGCCTTGTGCCGTTCGACATCAACGGGGCTAACCTCATGGCTGCAATCAACGAAGTCTCCGACCTGACGCTCGAGGGCGATATCGCTGTCCTCACCCTGAACTCCCCACCCGTGAATGCCCTGTCGGCGCCTGTGCGCGACGGCATCTTCAAGGGCGTGGCCGAGGCGGTTGCCAACCCGGCAACCCGCGCCATCGTGCTCATCTGCCAGGGGCAGACCTTCATCGCAGGGGCAGACATCAGCGAGTTCGGAAAGCCGCCGAAGGGCGCAAGCCTGTTCGACGCGCAGGGCGCAATCGAGAATGCGCGCGTGCCCGTGATCGCAGCGATCCACGGAACCGCTCTCGGGGGAGGTCTCGAAGTCGCGCTCACCTGCCACTACCGCGTCGCTGTCCCATCCGCCAAGTGCGGCTTGCCGGAAGTCAAGCTCGGCCTGTTGCCTGGCGCCGGTGGTACGCAGCGCTTGCCTCGCATCGTGGGCGCCGAACGCGCTCTCGAGATGGTCACTTCCGGTGAACATGTCGGCGCGAAAGCCTGCGCAGCCATGGGGCTCGTTGACGAGCTGGTGGAGGAGGGCAAGCTGCGCGAAGGTGCGCTGGCGTTCGCCCGCAAGGTCATCGACGAGAAGCGTCCGCTGAAGCGTGTGCGCGACCTCAACGACAAGATGGAAGCCGCCCGCGGCAAGCCCGAGATCTTTGCCGCTTTCCGCAAGGCCAATGCCCGGAAGTTCCGCGGTTTCGAGGCGCCCGAGGCCAACATCAAGTGCATCGAGGCGGCTGTGAACCTGCCCTTCGAGGAAGGCCTTAACGAAGAACGCCGCCTGTTCATGGGTCTGATGACGGGTAACCAGTCGGCCGCCCAGCGTTATGTCTTCTTCGCCGAGCGCGCCGTGTGGAAGGTTCCGGATGTGCCCGCCGAAACGAAGACCATCCCCGTCCAGAAGGTCGGCGTCATCGGCGCCGGCACCATGGGCGGCGGCATCGCCATGAACTTCCTGAACGCAGGCATTCCGGTCACGATCGTCGAGCAAAAGCAGGAAGCGCTCGACCGTGGCCTGGCCGTGATCCGCAAGAACTACGAGACCACCGCCAAGCGCGGCCGCCTGACCATGGAAGACGTGGAAAAGCGCATGGCCATGCTGACGGGCTCCCTGACGCTCGACGACCTCGCCGATCGCGACCTCGTGGTGGAGGCCGTGTTCGAGGACATGGGCATCAAGAAAGACGTCTTCGGGAAGCTTGATCGCATTGTGAAGCAGGGCGCGATCCTTGCCACCAACACCTCCTACCTGAACGTCGACGAGATCGCCTCGGCCACGAAGCGGCCCGAGAGCGTGATCGGCTGGCACTTCTTCTCGCCGGCAAACGTCATGCGGCTTCTCGAACTGGTGCGTGGCGACAAGACCTCGAAGGAAGTCATTGCCACCTCGCTGCAGATGGCCAGGAAGATCGGCAAGATCGCGGCCCTTGTGGGCGTTTGCCCGGGCTTTGTCGGCAACCGCATGCTGGCACAGCGCCAGCGCGAAGCGCAGAAGCTGATCCTCGAGGGCGCGATGCCCTGGGATATCGACCGCGTGCTCTATGACTTCGGCTTCCCGATGGGCCCCTTCGCCATGTCCGACCTGGCCGGCCTGGACATTGGCTGGTTCAAGGAAAAGTCATCGAGCTCGACCATCCGCGAAATCCTCTGCGAGATGGACCGTCGTGGACAGAAGACGGGCGCGGGCTTCTATGACTACGATGCCGAACGCAACGCAAAGCCATCGCCCGTGGTCGAGAAGATCATCCGCGACTTTGCAGCAAAGCAGGGTGTGAACCAGCGCACGATCACCGACCAGGAGATCATCGAGCGCTGCGTCTATCCCATGATCAACGAGGGCGCGAAGATCCTCGAGGAGGGCAAGGCCATTCGCGCGTCCGACATCGATATCGTCTGGATCAATGGCTATGGCTGGCCCGTCTATCGCGGCGGCCCCATGTTCTATGGAGATACGATCGGCCTCGACAAGGTTCTGGCGAAGATGAAGGAATTCGAGGGTCAGATGGGGGCCGACTTCACGCCCTCGAAGCTGCTCGAGAAGATGGTGGCCGAAGGCAAGCGCTTTCAGGACCTGAAGTAATCCCGGGAGCGCGGGGGTGCCGCCCCCCCACCTTGTTTTGGTTTTAAGGGGGGGTTGGCCCCC
>JBILGJ010000042.1:0-12794 GCA_044351125.1 Micropepsaceae bacterium | reverse complement strand
CCGGGAGCGCGGGATTCCAGCCCGCACTCTTATTTCCGTTCTGCGGGCTGGAAGCCCGCGCTCCCATCAACAAGGAACCCAACACATGCGCCAAGCCGTCATCGTCTCCTATGCCCGCACGGGGCTGGCCAAGGCCGCCCGCGGCGGTTTCAACAACACGTCAAACATGGCCATGCTTGGCCATGCGGTTGAGCATGCCGTGAAGCGCTCCAAGGTCGATCCGAAGGAAGTCGAGGACGTCGTCGCTGGCTGCGTTGCAGCCTCAGGCAATGTCGCGCGTGGCGCAGCACTGCTCGCCGGCCTGCCAGTGACCACGTCGGGGGTCACCATCAACCGCGCCTGCTCGTCGGGCCTGAACGCGATTGCTCATGCGGCCCACTACGTGACCCATGAAGGTGCGAACATCGTGGTCGGCTCGGGCGTCGACTCGATCTCGTTCCAGGGCGGTGGCGGCGGCGGAAAGGATGAGCGCATCACGCAGATGTACCCGGCCTACTGGATGCCGATGATCGACACGGCCGACATCGTGGCCGCGCGCTACAATGTCAGCCGCGAATACCAGGACCAGTACTCCCTTGAGTCGCAGCGCCGCATGGCAGCAGCCCAGCAGGCGGGCAAGTTCAAGGACGAGATCGTGCCGATGAAGACGCAGATGAAGGTCGTCGACAAAGCGACGAAGGCCGAGAGCCTGGTCGACTATGTCGTTGAGCGCGACGAGTGCAACCGTCCCGACACGACGCTTGAGGGTCTCGCCAAGCTCGAACCCGTCAAGGGACCCGGCAAGTTCATCACGGCGGGTAATGCAAGCCAGCTTTCGGATGGTGCCGCCGCCGTCGTCGTCATGGAAGCGAAGGAGGCCGAGCGCCGGGGCTTGCAGCCTCTGGGTGCCTTCAAGGGATGGGCTGTTGCCGGCTGCGAGCCCGATGAGATGGGTATCGGCCCGGTCTTCGCCATCCCGCGCCTGCTGCAGCGCCATGGCCTGAAGGTCGACGACATCGACCTCTGGGAACTGAACGAGGCCTTCGCCAGCCAGTGCCTCTACAGTCGCGACAAGCTGGGTATTGATCCGGCGAAGTACAACGTCAATGGGGGCTCGATCGCCATCGGGCACCCCTTCGGCATGACTGGCGCACGCCTGACGGGCCACGCGCTTCTCGAAGGGCGCCGTCGCAAGGCCAAGCACGTTGTCGTGTCGATGTGCATTGGCGGCGGCATGGGCGGCGCAGGTTTGTTCGAGGTCTACCACTAAGCCGCACGCATGAGGCTGCCCGGCCAATTCGGATCACCGGGCAGCAGGCATGCAGGCACCAGTCCTGCGCGGGTATCGATCGAACACAATGGAACCGATCCTGTCCCGCGCCGGTCCGTGCAAGCGCGCCATTGTGTCAACGCATCGCCGCTGCGAAATCACAGATTGACTCTGTTGGATCCGAGTCATGACGTGGCCAAATTTGCTCTATCCAATCCTGTGCAGGCATTGAATTGCGGCCTGCGGCTGACGATCTGAACCCGGAGGTCATCGCACCCGGCGGCGAAAGACTGCGCCTGCGCGCGGACGGCCAAGACAAGGGTTTCGGAAAGGGCAGTGTCTCCGGTCACTGCGAGAAGAGGGGGGCGTTTCATGCAGCAGACCGCAACACCGCTCGCGCTGCGTACACGCGCGGTGCTGGCGACCATGCACGGCAAGGAGCGTGTGATTGCACCCATCCTGAGCCAGGAACTTGGCATTCAGGTAGCTGTTGCCGAGGGCGTCGACACCGACAGTTTTGGAACATTCACGCGCGAAATTGGGCGCACGGGAAATCAGCGCGAGACTGCCCTCCGCAAGGCGCGAGCGGGCCTTGCTGCAGATCCGTTGGCGGGAATAGGCATTGCAAGCGAGGGGAGCTTCTTCGCACATCCCCACGTGCCATTTGTTCCCGTGGCGCGAGAAATCGTCCTCTTCCTGGATCGGCATGGAGGCCTTGAGCTGGTGGGCCAGGATGAGAGTGTGGAAACGAACTACGGTCACGTCCTGGCGACACGGCTGGATGATGCCCTTGCCTTCGCCTCGACGTCAGGTTTCCCCGGGCATGGGCTCGTCGTGATGGGGGCCAGCGATGGCCAACCAGATCCAGACGTCATGCTGCGGAAGGATTTGGAAGACGTTGCAGGCTTGGCCAGTTCGGTCGAACGCGCAATCCGTCTCTGCGGATGCACGTGGGTCGAAACCGACATGCGCGCTCACCGCAACCCGACCCGCATGGCCGCAATCGCCAGGGCCACGCGTGACCTCGTCCAGCGCTTTAGAAGCCGTTGCCCGAGATGTGACCGCCCTGGCTTCGACACCGTCGAGCACATTCAGGGGCTGCCCTGCCGGAGTTGCGGCCAT
Organism: Micropepsaceae bacterium; assembly: GCA_044351125.1. Lineage (GTDB taxonomy): Bacteria > Pseudomonadota > Alphaproteobacteria > Micropepsales > Micropepsaceae > SZUA-430. The sequence goes on along the minus strand of JBILGJ010000042.1, from coordinate 10,423 downwards.
GCGACAAGGCAGATCAGCGCTGGCAGAATGTGTTGCGATGGCTGCGGTCACACGCTTGTGAAGCTGCTCGCGAAAGTACCATTCGCCGAACCGGCAAGCTGCGACGTCTGCAATCCGTGACGATCAGGAAGCAGGTGGCAGCTCGGCCCATTGGTCCGGATATTGAGAGTGACTGGTAGTAACCGGGTATCAGTGCAGCTTGGCGCCGAGTTCGGCAATGGCGCTATCAATCAGCGCGTCGCCACGTGCATCGGTCATGCCTTTGGCAATGACGACACGTGCGGCGGACGTTGCCGCAGCCGTTGCAGCCGCGCGAACTTCCGCAAGGGCATCCGCCTCGGCCTGCGCAATCTTCTGCTCGGCCATCTTGGCGCGGCGGTCGATCTGCTGCTGCAAGGCAACCTTGGCATCCGCCGCCATCCGGTCCGCAGCAGCCTTGGCGGCATCGATGATCGCCTGTGCTTCGTCGGCAGCGTTCGCCGTCTTCTTCTTGTAGTCTGCCAGCAGCGCCTCAGCCTCGGCACGAAGGCGCTTGGCTTCCTCGAGCTCAGCCTTGATCGCAGCGGCACGAGCGTCCAGCATCGCGCCGACCTGCGCCGGCACCTTTAGCCGGATGACGAGGAGCACGAAAAGCAGCGTGCCAACGCCAACCCAAAAGGTAGGATCTCCGAAAACGCCGCTCATCAGGATCCCCCTCAGGACTTCTTCAAGACCGCATTCACGGCTGCATCGAGCTCGGCAGCAGGCGCAATGTCACCTGTCAGCTTCTGCACGATGTCTGCCGCCGTGTCGCGGGCGATGGTGGAAAGGCGGGCAAGCGCACCCGAGCGCATTTCAGCGATCCGGACTTCCGCCTTTTGCATGTCGACGGCGAGCTGCTTCTCGGCTGCTTCCGTGCGTGCGTTGGCTTCGGCGAGCACCTTGACGCGGATTTCCTCGCTCAGCTTCGCCGCACGACCGCGGGCATCCGCAAACGCCTTCTCGTAGCCTGCAATAGCCGCTTCGCTTGCCTTCTTTGCGTCCGCAGCAGCATCGAGGTCGCCCTTGATGCGTGCTTCACGCTCTTCGATCACGCCGCCGATCTTTGGCGATGCGATCCGCGCTATGATGAAGTAGAGCACCGCAAACGACACCGCGAGCCAGAAGATCTGGCTGGCAAACGTCGTCGTGTCGAGCTGAGGCAACCCGGCCTTGCTGCCGTGATCGCCTTCGCTGTGTCCAACCGTTTCCGTCAGACCGTCCGTGTGACCGCCCGCGTGGTCGCCAGCAGGCGCCATCTCGTGGCCGTCATGCGCACCGTCCCCGTGACCGTCGCCGGAGTGACCTTCCGGAGAGTGGCCTTCGGCGGGCGGCACGGAATCCTGCGGCGGCACCTCGGGTTCGGGGGCTGCCACGTTCGCCATCTGGAACGCGTTTGCGGCTTGGGCCGTCATGACAGGTATTAGACGGCGAACAGCAGCATGAACGAAACGACCAGGCCGAACAGGCCAGTGGCTTCACAGAAAGCGAAGCCGAGCAGCAGGTTCGTCTGCTGGCTGGCGGCGGCCGACGGGTTGCGAAGTGCACCGGCGAGGTAGTTGCCGAACACGTTGCCGATGCCGATGCCCGCGCCCATGAGCGGGAGAGTGGCGATGCCGGCACCGATGAGCTTTGCTGCTTCTGCGTCCATTTTGAAAACTCCTTCTTGAAGATGACTGTTGCAGACAACCGGGCAAATCCCGCCCGGCCTAGTGATGATCGTGCAGATGAACCGCTTCGTTGAGGTAGATGCAGGTCAGCATCGCAAAAACCCACGCCTGCACCGCTGCGACCAGCACCTCAAGTGCGGTAAGGGCGACCCCGGCGAGAAGCGGCGCAATGGAAAGAGCCGAGAAAATGCCGCCAGCACCAAGCAGCGACACCACAAATCCGGCGAAAACCTTCAGCATCGTGTGGCCAGCCAGCATGTTCGCGGCAAGACGCAGGGAAAGGCTGATCGGGCGGGAAAGGAACGAAATCACTTCGATGGGCACGATGACCGGCATGATCCACGCCGGAACGCCCGACGGCACGAACAGCGTAAGGAACCTGAGCCCGTGCGTGTAGAAGCCCACGACCAGCACCACGGCAAACACCATGAGCGCCATCGCGAAGGTCACGGCAACGTGGCTCGTGACGGTGAACGAGTAGGGCAGAAGGCCCAGGAAATTCGTGAAGAAAATGAAGATGAACAGTGTGAAGACGAAGGGGAAGAACTTTCGTCCCTCCTCGCCCATCACCGGCATGAGGGTCTGGCGCAGGATGAAATCATGGAAGATTTCAACAATCGACTGAAGGCGGCCGGGAACGATCCCGTCGCGCTTTACGCCGAGTGTCAGGAAAGCCGCGCTGGCCACGACTGCCAGAAGCATCCAGAGGCTTGAATTCGTGAAGGAGACATCGAAGCCAGCGATATCAAGCGGCAGAAGCGGCTTGATCTCGAACTGCTCCATCGGGCTGTGGCCAGCGGCCATGGACTACTTCCCCTCTTTTTCCTGCTCCGCCGCAAGCTGTCGCATCGCGCGGAATACCGAATAGAACGCCGTCGCTATGCCCAGGATCGTGAAGAGCACGATCCCAACCGGCTTGAGCCCGGTAAGTCTGTCGAACCCCCACCCGAGAGCCGCGCCAACAAACACAGAGGCAACGAACTCGGTTGGCAGGCGATAGGCGAGATTTCGCCCGGCCGCCGGCCGCTGGGGACCCGGTTCCGGAGACGCTCCACGCGCGGCCTCGATCTTCCGCCCAAGTTCGTCGAGACGATCCTGGTCCGGATCTTCACTCTGATCTTTAGGGTGTGTCGCCATGGATCAGGTGCCGGGGGCCGCATGAACCCCTCCGAATTTCGCGCGGACCATATGTGGCGGTTTTCCGGGCGTCAAGGCGACTGCTGCATTGCACACGGGGCGGAAAACCGCGGCTTTCCCGAGGCTCGGGCGAGAATCCTGTGCAGAGATCCATGACGTATGGTCGCACGCCCGCCTGCGATGGCGCGAAGGGGCGGAAATGGGCGAGAATCCCCGCTCCGGGCGGTTGCTTTGCCTCAACGCAATGACAGCACCGACCCTGCGAGGCTGGCATATGACAACAATGATCCCCGAGCTCCAAACCTCCGGGCAGCCGTCTGGGCCGGCGACAGTCCGCATCGCCTTTCGGGTGCGCGGGATCACGAAAGTGTATGGAGAGGGCACCGCCGCCGTCCACGCGCTGCGCGGCATCGATCTCGAGCTTCCTGAAGGCGAGTTCGTCGTTCTGCTCGGGCCATCGGGCAGCGGCAAGTCGACCCTGCTCAACATCATGGGGGGGCTGGATCGCGCAACCGCAGGCAGCCTCCACTTTCGCGAACAGGACCTGACGAAAAGCAGCGAGCGCGAGCTCACGGTCTATCGTCGCAAGCATGTGGGCTTTGTCTTCCAATTCTACAACCTGATCCCGAGCCTCACCGCCCGTGAGAACGTGTCTCTCGTCACCGAGCTCGTGGACAACGTGATGACCCCGGAAGAAGCCCTGAAGCTTGTCGGCCTTGGAGATCGCATGAGCCATTTCCCCGCCGAGCTCTCGGGCGGCGAGCAGCAGCGCGTGGCTGTCGCGCGCGCTGTTGCCAAGCGCCCCGATGTCCTGCTGTGCGATGAGCCCACGGGAGCTCTTGACAGTGTCACCGGAATTCGTGTGCTCGAGGCTCTGGCCAGTGTGAACCGGCAACTCGGCACCACCACCGTCGTCATCACGCACAATGCCTCCATCGCGGTGATGGCGCATCGCGTCGTGCGCTTCGCCGACGGGCGCATAGCCTCGGTCGAGGTGAACGCCGAGCGCCGCCCTGCCTCCGAGGTGCGCTGGTGAAGGCCCTGTCCAGCCTTGACATGAAGCTTCTGCGCGACATGTGGCGCCGTCGCGGGCAGGTGCTGGCAATCGCACTGGTGATCACCTCGGCGGTCGCGACACTCATCATGGCTCTTGGGGCGCTCGACTCCCTGTCCTCTGCCCGTGCCGCGTACTACGAGCGTTACCGCTTCGCTGATGCATTTGTTTCGCTCAAGCGTGCCCCGGACACTTTCGCCACACGGCTGCGGGCACTGCCGGGCGTGGTCCGTGCCGAGGTTCGGGTCACGACCTTTGCCACGCTCGACATTCGTGGCATGAAGGATCCCGTGCGTGGACTGGCGATTTCGCTGCCCATCGACAACGCCACGGCCTTGAACGCTCTCGTTCTGCGTATTGGACGGTTTCCCGATCCCGCAAGGCCAGGCGAGATCATCGTGCACGAAGCCTTTGCCAATGCGCATGGATTTTCGCCCGGAAGCATCCTCGCGGCCAACATCAATGGACGCAGGCTCACGCTGACAGTGGTGGGGATAGCCCTCTCGCCTGAATTCATCTACGTCATCGCACCCGGCGAGATCGTTCCGGACGATGCGCGTTACGGCGTGTTCTGGATGGACCGGAAGGCGCTGTCCGCAGTGACCGACACGCAGGGGGCCTTCAACGATGTTCTTTTAAGGCTTTCCCCGGGTGTGAACGAGCGCGACACGCTCGCCGCGATCGACACCTTGCTCGAGCCCTATGGCGGGACAGGCGCCTATGGGCGAAGCCAGCACATGTCCCACTCATTCCTCGACAGCGAGTTCGGGCAGTTGTCCACCATGGCCGGGGTAATCCCCGAGATCTTCCTGCTTGTGGCCTCCTTTCTCGTCTATTCGGTGATCGCCCGGCAGATCGAAACGCAGCGCGAGGAGATCGGCATCCTCAAGGCCTTCGGTTATTCCGATGCAGCGGTCGCCTGGCATTTCATCAAGATGGCCTTGCTCACGGCCATGCTCGGCCTGATCCTTGGGTGGGCATCGGGCTACTGGTTGGCGGGCCTCATCACCGATCTTTACCGGCTCTATTTTCGCTTCCCCAACCTCGAGCTCAGCGTGTCACTCGGCGTTCTGGCGTTGTCGGCACTCGTGGCGCTGGCAGCCACTGGTGCAGGAGCACTCATGGCTGTCGTGCGCGTGATGAAGCTGTCCCCCGCCGTGGCGATGGCGCCGCCCGTGCCCGCGGTCTACGGCGAGGGACCGCTCGAACGCCTTGGTCTGCTGAAGGGCATAGGCTCGACCGGTTTCATGATCGTGCGGCATGTCACACGGTTTCCATTGCGCTCGACGATGACGGTAACTGGCATTGCGCTGTCGCTCGGTCTGCTGATTTCGACGACCCAGTTCTTCGATTCCGTCAGGGTCATGATTGACACATTTTTCTTTCGCGCCCAGCGCCAGGACGTCTCCGTTACCTTCACTGAACTGAGGAGCGACACCGTTCGCATGGATCTTGCGCGCCTTCCGGGCGTGATCTCGGTCGAATTGCGCCGTGGCATGACGGCACGGCTCACCAACGGCACGCGAGGCGAGCGTGTGTATATTCAGGGCATCGACCGCAACGCACGCCTGTCCCGGCAGGTCGACGTCGACGGTCGCGCAATCGTGCTGCCACGGGAAGGTCTCGTGCTGTCACGTCGCCTCGCCGACAAGCTCGCGGTCAAGGCTGGCGACACCGTGGACCTGCGCCAGCTCGAGGGTCGCCGGCGTATGGCACGCGTGCCGATCGCCTTCGTCATCGATGAGTATGTAGGCCTCGCCGCCTACATGGACAGGCCTGCGCTCAACCGTCTGGCTGGCGACGGCCCCGTAGCGGCCAGCGCAGCCCTCAAGATAGATCCCCTGCGGGAGCGCGAGCTTTTCCAAACGGTGCGCGACATTCCCGGAATTTTCACCATTTCGCTCCAGCGCCATGCCTACACGAAATTCCGGGAACTCGTGGATCAGAACATCATGACGATGGTCTGGTTCTATTGCGGATTTGCGGCAATCATCGCCTTCGGCGTGGCCTACAACGCCAGCCGTATCACGCTGTCCGAGCGCTCCCACGAACTCGCAACCCTGCGGGTCCTCGGCTATCATCGCACCGAAGTGGCCCGGATCCTGGTGGGCGAGCTCGTGCTTCTCACCATCCTCGGCCTGCCGCTTGGCGTTCTTGCCGGTTACGGATTGTCGCTTTACATGATTGACCGCTTCACCACCGATCTCTTCCAGATGCCCTTCGGTCTGACCGCGGCAACAGTGGGGCAGGCGATCCTCGTGGTAGGTGGGGCCGCCCTTGTGAGCTGCCTGATGGTCGCACGCAACGTGGCGGATCTGGATCTTGTACGCGTCCTGAAGACACGGGAATGAACATGGATCTCAAACGATTGCGTGCCTGGGCCTGGCCTGCAGGCATTGCCCTGCTTGTGGCGGCGGGCCTCGCCTTCTCATTCTGGCCCCGCGCCGTTGCGGTTGATATCGAAGAGGCGGCGAAAGCACCCATGATGACCGCCATCAGCGATGACGGGATCACCCGCGTGCGCGAGGTCTTTGTCCTGTCAGCCCCGATCGCAGGCAAGCTGCTCCGCGTGGAAAGCCACGCCGGTGACTTCATCGAAGCACGCAAGACGGTGGTCGCGACGATTGAGCCCTCGGACCCGGCCTTTCTGGATGCACGGGCACAGCGGCAGCTGGGTTTCATGGTGTCTGCAGCCCGCGCTGCGCGTGATCTCGCACAGGCCAATCTGCAGGGCAGGGAAGCCGAACAGAAACTCGCCGCCCGCGAACTCGGGCGCGCGCGTGAGCTCTTTTCCAAGGGCGTCGTCTCCAAGGCGCGCGTGGACACGGCCGAAGCCAGCCTGTCGGCGCTTGATGCCGCGGTGGCGACGGCGCGTGCCGCGCTGCGCCAGCGCGAGTTCGAGATCCAGACCGCCGAGGCGGCGCTGGTCTCGCCTGGAGCCGCAGCTGCCGGCGATCAAGCCGGTTGCTGCATCCAGTTGCGCGCGCCGGTAGACGGCCAGTTGCTGCGCGTGTTGCAGGAAAACGAAAGCATTGTCATGCCTGGCCAGCCGATTGCCGAGGTCGGCGATCCTGCAAATCTCGAGATCGTCGTGGACCTGGTGTCGAGCGAGGCCGTCCAGGTCGCCGAGGGCGACGAGGTGATCATCACGCAGTGGGGCGGGCAGGGCGATCTGAAGGGGCAGGTCCGCCGCATCGAGCCCTTCGGCCAGCAGAAGGTTTCTGCCCTCGGCATCGAGGAGCGTCGCGTCAACGTCCTGATCGACATCGCCTCGCCACGGGCCGAGTGGGCGCGACTGGGCCATGGCTTCCAGGTCGAGGCTGCGATTGTCCGATGGCGCGGTGAAAATGTGCTGCAGGTGCCGGTCGGCGCACTGTTCCGCCAGGGCAAGGATTGGGCCGTCTATCGCGTCGATGGCGGTCGCGCCCGCCTGGCAACAGTGGTCACCGGCCATTTCAATGATGCCACCGCCGAGATCACGCAGGGCCTCGCGCCAGGCGACCGCGTCATCCTGCATCCGGGCGAAGGCGTCAGCGACGGGGTCAAGGTCGCCCCCCGCTGACAGCCCCCATCCGTCACGCCGCTCCCGCGGTGCAACGGTTGGGACCCGACGCGCAACACGCCATTCAGATACAGCGCGGCAACATTACTCTGCCGCCTGCAGCACCCGCTCCGCACCAGCAAGATCGACGGACACAAGCTGGCTCACGCCACGCTCCTGCATCGTGACGCCCATCAGCCGGTCCATGCGCGACATGGTCAGCGCGTGGTGTGTGATGATCAGGAACCGCGTCTCTGTCATGCGCGTGATTTCGTCGAGCAGGTTGCAGAACCGTTCGACATTGGCGTCGTCAAGCGGCGCATCCACCTCGTCGAGCACGCAGACCGGCGCCGGGTTGCACAGGAACACGGCAAAGATCAGCGCCATCGCCGTCAGCGCCTGCTCGCCGCCCGAGAGCAGCGACATCGTCTGAAGCTTCTTGCCCGGTGGTCGCGCAAGGATCTCGAGCCCCGCCTCAAGCGGATCGTCCGATTCCGTGAGTGTGAGCCGCGCCTCACCGCCGCTGAAGAGCGATGTGAACAGCGTCTGGAAATTGGCATTCACCCGGTCGAAGGCCTCGAGAAGCCGCTCGCGTCCCTCCCGATTGAGCGAGCCGATCCCCTGGCGAAGGCGGGCAATCGCTTCCTCCAGGTCGGCCTTCTCGCCCTGAAGCGACGTCAGCCGCGCCTCGCATTCATTGGCTTCCTCTTCCGCCCGCAGGTTGACCCCGCCAAGCTGCTCGCGCTCCCGCTTGAGCTTCTCTGCGCGCTGCTCCGCAGCTTCGAGCGAGGGCAGGGGCTCTTCCGGCTCATGTTCGGCCCGCGCCGCAAGATCACGCGGCTCGCAGTCCAGCACGTCGCGCGCCCGCGCCACGGCTTCCTGCACGCGTTCGACCTGGGCGGCAAGAACCGCCTCTGACCGTGCCCGGGCCTCGCGCGCCTGCGCCAAAGCCTGCTCGGCGTCACGGGCATGCGACTGGGCTGTCTTCAGTTCTGTTTCCGCGATGGCCAGCGCGTCGTTGGCGCTTGCCAGTGCCGTCTCGGCCTCTGCAAGAAGTGCAAACAGACGCGTGCGTCGGGCGGCAATTTCAGTTGGCACATGCTCGAGCGCAGCAAGCTCGCTCCGCGCTTCGCTTTCACGCTGGTTGAGCCCCTCGATATGTGCCCGGGCCCCGGCAATGCGGTCATCCCACGCGCGCCGCTCGGCGGTGATCGCGGCCAGACGCTGGCCGCGAAGACGCGCCTCCCGTTCGATCGTCTCGTGCTGCGCCTTGGCATTGGCGTGGACCGACCGTGTCACCCCAAGCGCATCCCGCTTGCGTGCAAGTGCATCCTCGAACGTCGCAAGTGGTGGCAGCGTCTCGAGATCGCGGACAAGCCCCGCCTCGTGCGCGGCGGCCTCGGCCTGACCCGTTGCCAAACCGTCGCGCCGTTCCTGGAGGGACTGCAGCCGCGCAGCAGTCTGCGCATGTTTCTTCTCGGCCTCGGCAAGTGCCGTGCGCGCGGATGAGGCCTGCGCATCGGCCTCGCGCAGGGCGGCGCGTGCGTTGCGTTCCTCTGCCTCGCAGGCCTCGCGGGCAAGGCGCGCCGATCCATACTGTCCCCGTAGATCCGTTAGGTGGGCCTCGACCGAGGCGATCGTGCCCGTTACGTCGGCAAGCCTGTTGCGCTGTTTGAGCCGGACGGCAGAGGGCATCGGCGCCTCGGCCGTTGCCGTGAACCCGTCCCAGCGCCAGAGGTCGCCCTCGCGGCTGACGATGCACTGCCCCGGTACAAGCCGGGATTGGATGGCATGACCTTCGTCACGATGGACAAGGCCCGTTTGCGACAGCCGCCGCATCAGCGCCTCGGGGGCCTGCAAGACCGAGGATAGCGGTTGCACACCGGCCGGCAGGGCAGGCAGATCGGCCGTGCCCTCAATTGCACGCCAATGGATGGGAGCCATGGTGTCCAGGGGCGCGTTCAGGTCGTCGCCCAGCGCAGCACCAAGTGCTGCCTCGAACCCGGGTGTGACCTGCACCAGGTCGATCACGGGGGTGAAACCCTCAGACACGCCAGCAGACAGCGTCTCGGCAAGGGCCCTGGCTTCCGCCTTCAGCCGCTCAAACTCTCGCTCGGTGCCATCAGCAGCACCGCGCCGCGTCGTCTCTGTCTCGCGCGCAGCCTTGAGGGCGTCTTCCGCATGCATGTGTCGCGCACGGGCGATTTCCGCAGCGGTTGCACTGGCCGCAATGCCATTACGTGCGTCATCCACCGCCACGGCCGTATCGGTATCCTCGGCAAGGCGAGCGATTTCTGCCAGCACGGCATCAAGCTCGGCACTGAGACGCTGCGTTGTCCTGCGATCAGCCTCGATCCGGCGCTGCAGTTCGCCGCGTCGCGCCCGCGCCTCGGCAAAGGCCGCAGCAGCCTGGTCACTCTCGGCTTCCGCTGCGCGCATGTCGCGGTCGGCGGCCTGAAGCGCTTCAAGTGCGGCGGCCGCAGCTTCGCCTTCTCCTGCGGCAGCTTCCGCGAGCGAGGCCTGTTCGCTTTCAAGCGCATGCACGGCGCGCAGGGCATCCTCGACGCGGGCATTTTCGCGGGTCTGGTCGTCGCCGATCTGTTGCAGGCGGGCCTGCAGGCGTTCGGCTGCGGCGCGCGCGCGGGCCTCTTCGCCGTCAAGCGCGATGCGTTCGGCCGTCAGTCGCTGCAGGGCAGCCCCGCGTTCGGCCGCAGACTGGCGCAGCGGCGGCAATTTCTCGTCGGCGGCCAGCACGGCGTTGGACGCCCGCGCAGCCTGCAGCGTCAGTTCCTCGACCGCGGCCCGCGTGCGCGTCAGTTCCTCGTCGGCGGCCATGGCCGCCGACGAGGCAAGCTGCCAGCGCACCAGTAGCGCCAGCGCATCTGCCCGCTGGATGTGGTGCGACAGGTTGCGGTAGCGGGCGGCTTGTCGAGCCTGGCGTTTCAGGTTGGCGAGCTGGACCTCGATCTCCTGCACGATGTCGCCCACGCGTGACAGGTTCTG
>JBILGJ010000227.1:0-5226 GCA_044351125.1 Micropepsaceae bacterium | reverse complement strand
CGGCCTTCAGCGGCGGCGAAAACGTGTCGCGATCATCGGCGACCAGCTGGGAAGCCCTGTGGCTCAGGTCGGCATTGATGAAGTAGGGTGGAACCGACAAGAGCAGAAGCGTGGCGCCGGCACCAATCACATAGCCCATTGCCCCGACATTCAGCACCCGATGCAGCAGGACACTCCCGAGCGACACCATGAAGACAAGGGGCGCAAAGGCAAGGGCAATGGCGATCGGGATCCCGATGACCGTTATCGCCACAAGGATGACGAGCGTGGGCGCCAGCAGCGTAACGGCCGCGGCCAGCCCGGTAAACAGGAGCCAGTTGGCGACGAGCCGCTTTGCGAAGCCGAAGGTGCGCATGGGCAAGATGATCCATCCTGTGGTCGCCAGAGTTCACCACAGGCCCATGAACCCGGCGCTAAACGGGAAGCGAAGACCACGTGCGCTGTTGGCATCATGGTGAACAGGCTGCTAACAGAAGGGCATGGACTTCGAACCCGGTCATGAAATTCTGCGTGCCGCCGCTGCCCGCCTGGCTGCCGCTGGGTTGGATGAACCCACCCGCGAAGCGCGCCTGCTCGCCCGCGCCGCACGCGATGCCACCGAATTCGAGGCTTTCATCTCGCGCCGTGCCACGCGCGAGCCTTTCGCCTATATCGTAGGCCGCCGCGAGTTCTGGTCGCTCGACTTCGAGGTCACGCAGGACGTCCTTATCCCGCGCCCCGACAGCGAGACCCTCGTCGAGGCGGCGCTGAAGGCCTTTGGGCAAAAGCCGCCCCAAAGCATCGTTGACCTCGGCACTGGTTCGGGCTGCCTCATCGTGACCTTGCTCAAAGAATGGCCCGACGCACGCGGGCTGGCCGTGGACGTGTCGCAGGCCGCCCTCGACGTGGCCCGCCGCAATGCCGAGCGCCTCGGCGCGGCTGGCCGCCTCGACTTCGCCTGCGCCGACTTTGCAACGCTGGAAGCAGGCCCCTTCGACCTCGTGGTTTCAAACCCGCCCTACATTCCCTCAGCCCTGATCGCCACGCTCGAACCGGATGTGGCCGCATTCGAGCCAGGCCTCGCCCTCGACGGCGGCGCTGACGGACTTGCAGCGTACCGAGCGATCGCACGCGTGCTGCCAGCCCTCCTCGCACCCAAGGGGAAGGCCATGCTGGAAATCGGCTGGGACCAGGCCAGCGCAGTGACGCAAGTCCTCCAGAATCAGGGTTTTGCGGTACAACCCGTCATTAAGGATCTTGCTGGAAACGACAGGGTTCTCGTGGCGGCAAGGGCCATTTAGGCCCGCAACTCAGGAAAACGGCGAAAAATCGCTTGGACCTGGGCAGGGCTTTCGATTAGGGTCCCACCTGACGCTTGAGTTTTCGCGCGCGGGCCACAAGGGGCTTGTTTCCGCGGCGCAGGAGAAGGTCCTCCCGGACCGGGTCACATGGCAGCAGGCCATGGGTCACACACCGGACGACCAGGCAAGCCGTTCAATCCGGACGACATCAAGGCAGGCGGACAGGACAGCAGCGTCGGCTGCCAACGGCAAAACAGGTTTTTTTGATTTGAACGACAACGTGAGACGGAATTCCCAATGAACATGAGACCGGGATCCAACAACAACAACAACAACAACAAGCGTGGCCGTGGCCGCGGGCGTGGCAAGCACCACGGCGGCGGGGGCGGCGGCGGCGGCGGTGGCGGCGGCCCACGCCACCAGGGCGGCCAACAGAGCCAGGATCAGGTCTTCAACATTCACCGCACGATTGATTCGAACGGGCCGGATGTGAAGATCCGCGGCAACGCGAACCACATCTACGAGAAGTATCTCCAGCTCGCGCGCGACGCGAACTCGTCCGGCGATCGCGTCATGGCCGAGAACTACCTCCAGCACGCCGAGCACTATTACCGCCTCATCATGGCGTATCAGGCACACCTGCAGCAGCAGGGCCAGCAACAGCAAGGCCAGCAGCAACAGGGCCAGCACCAGCACGGGCAGCAGCAGCATGGTCAGCCCTATGGCGGTGGCCAGCAGCATGGCGGCCAGCCAAGTCAGGCCGGCCACTATGGCGGCCCCTATCGCAACCAGCCGGCGGCTGGTCAGTCCGAGGGTGGCGGCAACGTGTACGACCAGGCTAACGGAAATGGCCGCGACGAGGCCGTCGTGACGGCAGCCGGATCGTCGTCCAGCCAGGATGATGCCTACAACGAGGAAAACGTCGGTCGTTACGACTGACGACAACTTCCAGGGTCTGGGGCCCCGCACCAACGCCGTCTAGGATCGTGCCTCTGCAATGAGTCGGAGGCACCACATCCATGTCAGCGCAACCCGCCGTCTCCCCTGAAAGGGGCCGGATCCTGTTGGAGACGCCAAACTTCTACATGCGCCGCCTCAGCCCCGATGATGCCTCCGACCGCATCGGCGCATGGTTCGGCCAGGCAGAAGTCGCCCACGGCCTGAACGCCGAGCAGCGTCCGCTATCAAGGGACGAGGTGCGCAAATGGCTGGCCTCGTTCGACCAGCAGGCAAACCGGGTCAACGGCATCTTCGACAAGCGCAACGATCTTCTCGTGACGATCGCCAACTCGCAGTTCAACTGGGAGATACGCCGCGTCCTGATGAACATCGTCGTGGGCGAGGCAGCCTATCGACACAGTGGCGTCATTCTCGAGGCCTCCGTGCCAGTGCGGGACCTTTACTTCGAGGATATGAAACTGAGCGTGGTCACCGGCACCGCCCTGTCGACCAACCGCCCCATCGTGGCCTTTCTCGAAGGCACCGGTTTCAAGCGGCGCGAGACCGTGAAGAACCATCGGTTGCTGCGGCACACCGGCACCTATGCCGACCTCTACCTCTACAGCCAGACCGCCGAGGAATGGCGCGACTGGAAGGCCGCCAACCAGGAAACAATCGACGCCATTCGCGACTGCGCCGCTCGCCTCCCGCCAGCCTGAAATGAAAAAGGGCCCGGAAAAGACCGGGCCCCTTGACGAAATATGGGAGACCAATCAGGCCGGCGGGGCCGTCACGACCATTGAAAGGGGGATCTGGCTGGTAGCCCCCGCGGCCTCAAGGCTGTTGCCAAAGGTCGGCGTCTCGAACTCGACGCCCGAGCGGTCATTGGCCCGAAGCGTCGGCTGGTCAAGATAGAAACGCATCCCAAGCCACAGGGTGTTCGTATCGACACTCACATCGTTGAAGTCGGTCTCGTTGCGCTCATGCGAGAACGCGATGATGCCGGACAGCGGTGAATTGGTCAGGCGGTGCTCGGCCTCCACGCGCCACATGGCGTGGGAAGTGGAATCCGAAAGCGCCTTGCCCGAGAAGACCGCATCATTGTCGTTCAGGCTGCCCCACATCTGCGTGGTGGCAACGCTGAGTGTCGTGTTGTCGTTGATGAAGTAGCGCACCTTGCCCTGGATGTACGTGCCATCCTCGATCGTGCCGGTGCAGGGCGCATTGCAGCCAATCTGGTCGAACAGGCCAAACTGTCCCGAAAGCGTCCAGTTCGTATCGAAGAACTGTCCTTCGAGCGCCGCAAGGCCATAGCTCGCCTCGGAGCGTCCACCCCCGGCAAACAGCGTGTCGTTGCTCCAGACCGAAGCGGCAACACCGAAGCGGGCCCGGTTCTCGAGCGAATGGATGAGGTGGGCCGTGCCGCCCAGGTTCGCGCCACTGTCCTTGCCGTCGAAATCAAAGAGGTTGCTGGCGCGCTCGTGGAATACATCGACCTGAACATCGAACATGCCGCCGAGATCCCAGAGGCCTTTGGCCTTGAGGTCCACGTTGACGGGGTCACCGATCTCGGAGGCCAGGAAGGCGCCGCCGCTGGCTGATCCGGTTCCCACGCTCAGCTGCACGACGCCGCTGAAGGGTGTGTCGGCATTGGCTTGCGGCGCCGCCGCAAGCAGCGCTGCAACGCAGACGCTGGATAGAAGTTTGTGGTTCATGGGTTATCCCCCGTGTTGATTACTGTTCGCGCCAACAGACGCACGCGAATCGCCCGGCGAGGGTAGGTGCTCGCTGGGTGATTCTACAAACGCGGCTTAACGCCCTGTGTGGTCTTGAGGTGACACGTTGCGAGGCGCTCCGGATCGGAACGGTGTGGGCGCCAGGCCCACCATGTCACCGAAATTCGGCGAACGGCCGTGCAGCCGGACAAGGCCCCGGACGTGCCACCGTGGCACATCGGGCCCGGCCTCGCGGGGCAGGCCCCACGGACCCCGGGGCCGGAAAAAGGCCCATCAAGTCGGGATCTTGGGCAGTTTGCCGGAATTGCAAGAGCTTGCAGAACGAAAATTCCACCCCAAATCCACGTTCAACGATCGAAACATCGCCTTTGTCGGCTAGGATGCCGGGGTTCAAGCCTCGCGGCCGCCACTCACCGGCAAGGCCCAATCGAAGACAAGCGCCCATGGACCTCCAGAAATTCACCGAACGCGCCCAGGCCTTCCTCCAGAACGCCCAGGGTCTCGCCCAGCGATCCGGCCACCAGAGGCTGACACCTGAGCACCTGCTGAAGATCATGCTGGATGACGAGGAAGGCCTCGTCGCCGGCCTCATCCGCCGCGCCGGCGGCGATCCCGCGCGGGCACTCAAGGCCACCGAGGCCTTTCTCGGCAAGCAGCCGCGCGTCGAAGGTTCGGGCGCCGGGCAACTCTACATTGCTCCCGAAATGGCGCGCGTGCTTGAGGAGGGCGAGCAGATCGCCCGCAAGGCCGGCGACAGTTTTGTCACCGTCGAGCGCCTTCTGCTCGCGCTGGCCGTCGGCACGGCGCCGGAGGCAGCGAGGATCCTGAAGGACGCTGGCGTCACGCCACAGAAGCTGAACGAGGCGATCAACGATCTTCGGAAGGGGCGCACGGCCGATACCGCCAGCGCGGAGCAGGGCTATGACGCACTGAAGAAATATGCGCGCGACCTGACGGAAGCCGCGCGTGCCGGCAAGCTCGACCCGGTGATCGGCCGCGACGAGGAGATCCGTCGCGCGATCCAGGTGCTCTCGCGCCGCACCAAGAACAATCCGGTGCTGATCGGCGAACCTGGCGTTGGCAAGACCGCCATCGTCGAGGGTCTCGCCCTGCGCATCGTAAACGGGGATGTCCCTGAATCGCTTCGCGACAAGAAGCTGCTGTCACTCGATATGGGCGCCCTCATCGCCGGTGCGAAGTACCGCGGCGAGTTCGAGGAGCGCCTGAAAGCCGTCCTGACCGAAATCACCGCCGCCGAGGGCGGCATCGTT
>JBILGJ010000021.1:0-15873 GCA_044351125.1 Micropepsaceae bacterium | reverse complement strand
CGCTGTGCAGATCATTCCGGAGTTGGCAAAGGTCGCCGCGCACCTGACTGTATTCCAGCGAACACCCAATTGGGTCATCCCGCGTCTCGACAGGCCCATCACCGACGAGGAAAAGGCGCTCATGATGACGGCGCCGGAACTCGCCGTCATGGGTAGGGAATTGACGTTCCTCAATGCCGACAATCTCTTCTGGCAGGTCTTCAGCTGGACCAAGGAGGGCAGGGACGCTTACACCCGCGTCGCCCTGAACCACATGGCCGAACAGGTGCCTGACGAGGCCCTGCGGCGCAAACTGACGCCCGATTACCCGATCGGCTGCGCGCGTATCCTGATAGCGGATGACTATTATCCCGCGCTCATGCGCCCGAACGTCTCACTTGTCACAGACGGTATCGCACGCATCACGCCGACCGGTATCGACACAAACGACGGGAAGTCCCATGATTTCGATGTGATCGTCTATGCCACGGGTTTTGAAACGACCGGCTGGCATTGGTCCGTCGATGTGATTGGCAAAGGCGGGCGGCATCTCAAGGACGAATGGGCCGAGACACCGCAGGCCTATCTAGGGATCACCGTCACGCATTTCCCGAACATGTTCATCCTGTATGGCCCAAACACGAACCTCGGGCACAACTCGATCACATCAATGCTCGAGCATCAGGTGGCCTACGCGGTAAGGGCCCTGTCGGGATTGCGCGAACAGAAGCGGCGCTCCATGGACGTAACCCCGACAGCCCAATCACGTTTCAACCGCGAACTTCAGGCCGCCTTGTCGAAAACAACATGGGCCGACCCCCGCTGTCATTCCTGGTACAAGAACGACAAGGGCCACATCACGCAGAACTGGTCGTCGCATGTCCGCGATTTCGGCAAGGCGACCGAGGCAGTGGACTGGTCTGACTACGACGTGCACTGAGAAGTCGGGCGGAGCAAAAGATGAGAAAAGTCATTTTGGGCCTGCTGGCAACCATCCTGCTGCTTGTGGTTATCGCCGCGGGCATTGTCGTGAGCGGAAACACCCTGAACGTCCTGGCCCTGATTGCGGGACCACCGCGCGACTGGGATGAGAAGCGACTGGCGCCGGCGCCCGACTACGCGGTTGCTTCGTCCTGGGCGGCGTGGCCGGACCGGGAAGAATTTTCCGACTATGCACCACAAGGTCTCGTGTTGCAGGGCAAAGACCAGGCCGTCGATGTCTTTTTCGTTCACCCGACCGGTTACATGAATGGGGCAGACTGGAATTCCCCCATGGATCCGGACAGCCGCACTGAAGAGAACACAAACTGGATGATGGCCAACCAGGCCAGCGCGTTCAACGGTGTCGCCCGGGTTTATGCCCCGCGTTACAGGCAGGCCTCGTTCTTCCGATATATCTCGGCCAGTGACGACGTCGCGCGCAAGACGATGGATCTGGCCTATGGAGACGTGCTGCGCGCTTTCGAACACTTCCTCGCCAACGAGAACAGGGGCCGCCCCTTCATCATCGCCAGCCACAGCCAGGGTTCGCAACACGCCTTCCGCCTGCTGAAGGAGCGGATCGATGGCTCGCCCCTGTCAAACCGGTTGATCGCCGCCTATGTGCTGGGAACCGACATTACAAATCCGAAGGTTGAAGCACTCAAGTCGATCAAGGTCTGTGACAGCCCCGAACAGACCGGATGCCTCGTCCATTGGGCCGCCATGGGTGAGGGTGGCACTCCGCCTTCAGGTATAAGCGATCTCGTGTGCGTCAATCCGCTGACATGGAAGCGTGATGGCAGCAGGGCGGGGTCGGAAGCCCACAAGGGCGGCGTCCCGGTCAGCGGATCATTCTCTGCAAGGATGTTTGGAGATGACGCGGCCCAGGGCATGCAATTCCCGCCTCTCGGGGCGCCTGTGCCAGGCTTGACATGGGCCGAGTGCCGCGACGGATACCTCTATGTAAGGGATCTGGCAGACAGCGTCTTCGCCGGCCTCATCCTTCCGGGTCGCAACTACCACGGCCTGGATTATCCGCTGTTCCACATGGACATTCGCCAGAACGTGGACGAAAGGATCGAGGCGTGGTTCAGGGCCAACCAGCCCGCGGCAACAAGCGTCACGCCTCAGGAATAGTTTGGGGTTCGCTTCTGCATCTGGGACATCACCGCCTCGACCTGATTGGGCTTGCCCATGATTGCATCCTGTTCTCGGGACTCCGCCATCAGCGCTTCAGCGTCGCTGAGCAATGGCAGAGCGTTCAAAAGCCGCTTTCCGGCCCGGATGGCATCCGGGTTCTTCAGCGCCATGTCATGGGCCATGGCAAGTGCGTCGGCGCGCGGATCCTGTGAGACTTTGGTGGCAAGGCCAAGCTGAACGGCTTCCTCACCGGTCAGGATACGCCCCGTAAATGTCAGCTCCCGCAGCACATCATCACGCAGGAGATGTCGCAGGATCGCCGTGCCAGCCATGTCGGGCACCAGGCCCCATTTGATCTCCATGATGGACATCTTGGCGTCCGGCGCGATGAGGCGGATGTCGGCACCCAGCGCCAGCTGACAGCCGCCACCAAACGCAACGCCGTGGATGGCCGCGATGACGGGAACTGGCACTTCCCGCCAGACCCAAGCCGCATACTGCGGATTGTTGGCTATACCGTGGGTCCGTGGCAGCAAGCGGCCGACGGGCCGCGTCTCTCGACCAGCCGCAGCGGTTCGGGCGAAATTGCCGGTATCGAGCCCTGCGCAGAAGGCGCGACCCTCGCCGGACAGGACAACCACACGAAGTCCCTTTTCCTCCTTCAGGCGCAGGCCCGCGGCGATGATGGCCTCGAACATTGCATCGTCCAGCGCGTTCATCTTGTCGGCCCGCACCAGGCGCACGTCAGCAATGCCATCCTTGATGTCGATTGAAACGCGGTCGTTCATGGAAACCATCCCTAAAACATTGACCTGCAGCATCCCGAAGATCGGCCATGGGCGCAAGGCCGATTGCTTTGCGTCAAAAAGCCATGCCCTTGGAAATGCGAGGCTGCGCAACTATATGAACAGAAGGATTTCGCAGGGGAAAGCAATATGGACATCGGCATTTCGGCAACCGACCGCGCGAGCATCGCAGACGCACTCTCAAGGGTGCTCGCTGACACCTATACCCTCTATCTCAAGACCCACAATTATCACTGGAACGTCACCGGCCCGCAGTTCAACGACCTGCACGCCATGTTCATGACGCAGTATACTGAACTTTGGACGGCCGTTGACCTCATCGCAGAGCGCGTCCGCTCGCTTGGCCATTTCGCACCCGGCTCCTACAGGGCCTTCGCGAAGCTGACGTCGATATCCGACGACGAAGGTGTGCCGTCGGCAAATGCGATGATCGAGAACCTATTGAAAGGGCATGAAACGGTCGCTCGCACGTGCCGCGAGGCATTCCCGGCCGCCGAGAAGGCCAGTGACCAACCCACGATGGATCTGTTGACCCAACGCATGCAGGTGCACGAGAAGACCGCGTGGATGCTGCGCAGTCTTCTCGGTCGCTGAGGTCGTTAACGGGTCTGTAGTCCCGCGAGGGCCTTGCTCCAACCCGCCCGCAGAGCGGTGGATGCAGCGATGGCAGGTGTCTCCTTACCGCTCCGGCGCGCAGACAGCACGGCAAACGGCGCCGTGGCCGGCCCCGAAACGGTCTCGCACTGGCCTGTGTAACTCGCGCCACTGCAGACCTGCCAGCCACCTTCGCCATCCACCGTCAGGCTCTGGGCAGCGGGATTGAAGCCCGCGCGCCGCGTGTCGGGCGTGTCGGCGGAAACGATCTGAGCCTGGCCCGTCTGCGCCCGGCGCGCGAACAATGTCAGTGCTGATGCCGTCCCGGGGCGAGCCTGCGCAATCAGTGGTGCAACCGAGGGCACATAACTCGTGAAGATCGTCTCGAATGCATTTGCGTGACGCGCGAACGATGCCTCGTCCGTGACGCACATGACCGAGTGCATCGACCCAGGAATGAAGTGAACCTCCATCTTGCCCTTGCCTGAGTCTTTCTTTCCGTTCTCGACGACGGTGCCGGTAAAGACGACGTTGTGAATGCGACGGCCATCGCGGTCTCTCTTGCCGGTCGAGACCACTTTGAAGGACGTATCCCCCGAGGCCTGCATGGCGGACTTCCAGAAGTCGGTTGTCAGCTGGCCTTCGACAACCGTGTTCAGGTCCGCCTGCGTAGCCGACTTGGTCGTGGGCATGTCAAGATAAAGGCCAATGCACGCGGCACCCGGCGCGCCCTCGGCGTCACCCTTTGATAGCACAACCGTGAAGTCGGCCGCGTTGGCGGGAATACTCGACGTCCAGCCATCCGGAACAGTCAGCGTGAAGCGGCCCTGCGCATCACGAAGTTCGGCTGCCTCGGCAGGCACAAGGCCTGCAAAGGCGAGGACAGCAAGGCCTGCAAGGTATGCTCGGTTCATGAATGCCTCCGGCGGAAAACTGGGGGAGCCCAGCGATCCGGAGCATCGCCACAAAAGGCCGCGCACTCAAGGGGACGCAAGCAAGGCGGGTATGGCCACCTGCATGCACCCAAGGCGTTTAGGCAAAAGTCAGTAGACCACGACGCTGCGGATCGACTCGCCACGCGCCATGAGGTCGAACCCTTCGTTGATCCGCTCCAGTGGAAGGCGGTGCGTGATCAGTTCATCAATGCGGATCTTGCGGTCCATGTACCAGTCAACGATGCGCGGAACGTCAGTGCGGCCTCGCGCCCCGCCGAAAGCCGAGCCCTGCCAAACGCGCCCGGTTACGAGCTGGAAGGGGCGGGTGGCAATCTCTTGTCCGGCGCCGGCAACACCGATGATCGTCGATTTTCCCCAGCCCTTGTGACAGCACTCAAGGGCTTGCCGCATGAGGGTTGTGTTGCCGACGCATTCGAAACTGTGGTCGGCACCACCTTTGGTAAGTTCCACGAGGTGCCCCACCAGATCACCCTTGATGTCCTTGGGATTGACGAAGTGCGTCATGCCGAACTGCCGACCCAAGGCCTCGCGGGCGGGATTGATGTCGACGCCGACAATCATGTCAGCGCCCGCAAGCTTTGCCCCCTGGATGACATTGAGACCGATCCCGCCGAGCCCGAAAACCACCACATTGGCCCCGGGTTCGACCTTGGCCGTGAAGATCACGGCCCCGATGCCTGTCGTCACCCCGCAGCCGATGTAGCAGATCACGTCGAACGGCGCGTCCTGCCGGACCTTCGCAACCGATATCTCGGGCAGCACGGTGAAGTTCGAGAAGGTCGAGCATCCCATGTAGTGAAGCACCGGCTTGCCATTCAGACGAAAGCGGCTGGTGCCATCAGGCATCACACCACGCCCTTGGGTTGCGCGGATCCTCTGGCACAGGTTGGTCTTGCGGCTCAGGCAGTAGTCGCAGGTCCGGCACTCCGGCGTGTAGAGGGGAATGACATGGTCGCCCGGCCTTACGCTGGTGACGCCCGCACCCACCTCGCGCACGATCCCCGCGCCCTCGTGCCCCAGGATCGCCGGAAACATGCCCTCGGGGTCTTCGCCCGAAAGCGTATACTTGTCGGTGTGGCAGATCCCGGTCGCCTTGAGTTCAACCAGCACCTCACCGGCCTGTGGGCCCTCCAGATCAACCATCTCGATGGTCAGAGGCTTTCCGGCAGCATGCGCAACGGCGGCACGGGTTTTCATGGAATTCTCCTGAAGGATCAAAGAAGCCAGTAAACGGCCGCAAGCACGACTAAGGCAATCCACGCCGTCTCGGCCACCATCAAGGCCACTGGTCGCCAACCCAAGGCCGCGAGCTTGCGGAACGACGTCTTCATGCCCAGCGCCGCAATCGCCGTCACAAGGCACCAGCGCGACACATCGTTCAGGGCGCTGGCAACCGGCGCAGGCACAAGCCCCAGCGAATTGACGCAGACAAGCAGGACGAACCCGGCGAGGAAAACGGGCACCAATGGCGGGCCCTTGCGATCACCGGCCTTGCCGCGCTCGGCGAAGACCATCAGCAAAACAACAACGACCGGCAGCAGCATCGCCACGCGCAGCATCTTGACGTAGGTCGCAACATCCCCCGCCTCGGGCGAAATCATGTAGCCAGCACCAACGACCTGCGCCACATCGTGGATGGTACCCCCCAGGAACAGCCCGGCGTGCTGCGCGTCAAAGCCCAGAGCCGCCACCAGCATGGGGTAGGCAATCATGGCAATCGTCGAAAGGGCGGTCACCGAGACCACCGTCAGGATCGTGTCGCGCTCATTGGCACTGTTGCGCGGCAGGACCGAGGCAATCGCAAGCGCGGCGGCAACGCCGCAAATGGCAACGGCCCCGCCCGACAGCACGCCGAACACCCGCGACTGCCGCAGCAGTGGCGCGAGCATCACGCCCGCGCCGATCGTGGTTGCCACGCCACACACGACCATCAGCACAGGTCCTGTACCCAGCTGCGCGATCTGGTCGAAGGTGATGCGGGCACCGAGAAGCGCCACCCCAAGGCGCAGGATGTTGCGCGAGGCAAACTCGATTCCTGCAACACAACGGCCCTCTTCATGGAGGAAATGGAAGGCCATGCCGATCAGAAGCGCAAACAGCATGACGGGCGCGCCGTAGTGATCCGACAGGAATGTCGATGCAAGACCGATGGTCAGGGCGGCAAGCACCCCCGGATAGACAGCGTGCACCACGTCTCCGCGCGGCAGCCAGCGAAGGCCATCCGGCGGCGCCGTCGGCTCCGTCCGCACGATCCCCTCCATCGAGTCGAGGTACTCGAGCTTCTCAAGCTCTGTCTTCACGGGCCCGGATGTCATGCGGCAAACCTAGGTGTTTCCTTTGACACAGGCCAAACCAAAATGGGAAATGCGACCAAAACCAATCCGGGAGCATGCCATGCCCGCAACACTCCTTCCGATCATCCTTCTCTGCATTTCGAACCTGTTCATGACGCTGGCCTGGTATGGCCACCTCAAGTTCAAGGACTGGCCGCTCTGGAGCGTGATCCTGATCAGCTGGGCCATTGCATTCGTCGAGTATTGCTTCGCGGTCCCCGCGAACCGGTACGGCCATGCGGTCTATTCAGCCGCCGAACTGAAAACCATCCAGGAAGTCATCACGCTGATCGTGTTTGCGGGGTTTTCTGTTCTCTATCTCGGCGAGGCACTGCGATGGAATCACATTGTGGGCTTCGCATGCATCGCCGCTGGCGCATTCTTCGTGTTTCACAAATGGTAAATTTCGATCTGCGGCCCCGGTAACATTCCTCCACGCAGGTGATTCGCCTGCCACCACCGTCGTGGAGGAAATGAATGCGCACGTCGCGTCTGTCAGCCGTGGTTCTCGGCCTGGCTGCTTTCGTACTTTCAGCTTGCTCATCCCTGCGTGCCGAGCAGAACGTGCCGTTGCAGGCGCCACAAGACGGCCCCGCTTATCGCATCACCACGATTCCGGACGACACCTCGCCCGAGCTCTTCGTGGCGCTCGCCTTTTCGGGAGGGGGAAAGCGCTCCTCGGCCTTCGGCTATGGCGTTCTGACCGGCCTGCGGTCGATCATGGTCGACTATGGTTCCGGCCCGAGGCCGCTGACCGCCGAAATCGACGTCGTGACGGGCGTGTCGGGCGGCAGCTTCACCGCTTCGGCCTTTGCCCTGCATCGCGACGCCCTGTTCGAGACCTACGTGGACGAGTTCCTGAAATATGACCTCAATGCCGAGATCTTCGGGATCTACCTGCTGCCATGGCATTGGGATTGGGCGTTCAACCCCAACTGGGGATCGAACGACGAGATGGCGCGCGTCTATGACGACCTGCTCTTCAAGGGCAAGACCTATGGCGACCTTTCCCGCCTCGGACGCCCCTTCCTTGGGGTGCAGGCGACCGACTTCGCCAACGAGCATCCCTTCGTTTTCAGCCAGGACACGTTCGACTGGATCTGTTCGGACATCTCATCGATGCCGATTGCGAGAGCCGTTGCTGCATCAAATGGCTTCCCGATCCTCTTTTCGCCGATCAGTCTGAAAAACCACGCCGGCAATCCTGAAGCCACGTGCCGCGAGCCTCACTGGGTCGAGGAATATGCCAACATCGACGACGAGCTTTCCCGCCGCAGGCACCTCGCTCAGCTGGCACAGACCTACATGACCAAGCGAGAGAGCTCCTATATTCACCTGCTCGACGGCGGCGTCTCTGACAATCTGGCGCTTCGTGGTCTCGTCCAGCTCATGGCGCCAGCCACAGAAAACGCATCGGCCGAGCCCGAGCGGCTCAAGCGCGTGCGCCACGTGCTGATCGTAAGCGTCGACGGACAGGCCGAACCGGATCGGCAGCTGAGTGAAGTTCCCTATCTCGACAGCATCTTCCGCATATTGGGAGCCGTGACATCAACGGCGATCGATCGATACGGATTTGAAACGCTGATCCATGCGCGCGAAATGACCGACCGGCTCGCCAGCGGGATCGCCAGGCGCGACTGCCCGTTGGGCAGCAATGGGGCTCCTTTGCCATGCCGAAGCGTAACCCCGCATTTTGCGCACGTATCGCTGCGAGACCTTGCAGACGGAGAGGCGCGGTCACGACTGGCCGCCATTCCGACCGGGCTCACCATCAGCGATCCTGACGTGGATGCATTGGTCATGGCAGGTCGCGACGCCGTCCTGTGTGACACCGAGATGCGCGCCTTCTTCGCAAGCCAGCCCGGCATTGTGCTGCCGCCATTGCCCGATACCTGCAGGACACGGCAGATGCCAGCCCCCGCGAAGTCAGCCCGGAACTAAGAACGGTCGGGGCGCCGCTGCCCGATGCAGCGACGCCCAAGCCGTCACCAGAGAGTTTTTCTATCGGGCAAACACCACCACCTCGGCGCGTGGACCCCAATTGCGGCCAGCCGTCTGGTAGGCAAGGTTGACGAACCGGATGTCACGTGTGCGCCCGCTCAGG
Source organism: Micropepsaceae bacterium (assembly GCA_044351125.1). Taxonomy (GTDB): domain Bacteria; phylum Pseudomonadota; class Alphaproteobacteria; order Micropepsales; family Micropepsaceae; genus SZUA-430. The sequence goes on along the minus strand of JBILGJ010000021.1, from coordinate 6,980 downwards.
TCGATGGGACGGGTGCACTGACCCGGCCGCAGGATGTCACGAACGTAAAGGTCCTGCCGTCCGCCATTCCCGAACACCACGTCCACGTCATGGACCCGCACCGCGCGGTTGGACGCGCACAGCTTCACCTGGCTGTAGCGGCGATGACCATCGGCTCGCACGCGGTCGCGTTCACCGAAGTGGCTGACCACGCGTGAACCCAGGAAGTCCCAGCCACCGCCGCCGTGCCCACCGTGGTAGCCATATCCCCCGTGGTGCCCATGTCCGCCATGAGGGCCATGGCCACCATGGGCGAGGGCAGGGGCCGACAGGCCCGCGACGAGGGCAAGGCTTGCAAGTGCGATCTTCAGTTTCATGGGGCTTCTCCTTCCAGTGGGCTTGCCCGTTTCTTCAGGCAAGCGGTTGATCATGGAAGGCATCCTGCAATCGCCAGCCTGAAGCAGTTCAGAACGCGACATTCATCAGGCATTCATCCAGGAACGCCCGCACCACGAAAAAGCGCCGCGGAGCATGGCCCCGCGGCGCGCGTCATGAAAGTCAGGCTGTGACAGCCGTTACTTCTGCACCTCGGGATGCGCGAGATAGCGCAGGATCGGCGACAGCACGATGAGGCCAAGCCCCAACCCAATCCCCCATATGCCGATCTCGCCGAACACCTGCACATAGGTCTGCAGGGCCTTCTGCGGGTCGAGAACCTGACCCGCGACCGTCTCCGTTGCCGTCATCTGCGCGACGAAGCCACCCAGATACTGCGCCCACGACGAAGCGAGGAACCACGTCGCCATGATCGTGGATCCAACGGCCAGCGGCGCCAAGCGTGTCATCTGCGAAAGGCCGACCGGTGAGAGGAACAGTTCGCCCGTCGTGTGCAGCAGATAGGTCAACACCAGGAAGACCAGCGGAACCTTGAAGCTTGCATCTGCAAACTGCGTTCCCCACACAAGCACAAGAAAGCCAAGACCCGCCTGAACAAGGGCCAGGCCGAATTTCAGGGCCGGATTGGGATCAAGATTGACCCGCCCCAGCGCCGCCCACAGGAACGAGAACACAGGCGCCAGGATCAGGATGAAACCTGCGTTGAACGACTGTGTCTGCGCCGCCGTGATCGACACCCCCAAGATGGTCAGTTCTGTATTGCGCTCGGCGAACTGGTTCAGCGACGAACCGGCCTGTTCGAACAGTGTCCAGAAGACGGTCGATGCCGCGATCAGGATGAGCGCAAGGATCAGCCGCTGCGCTTCGATGAAGGTGCAGCGCGTGAACATGTAGAACACGAGGTAGAGCATCACCAGCACCGAACCGATCGCAAGCAACTGCCCGACAACTTCGTTCCGCTGGACAATCAGCCACACAAGGCCAACGCCAACGATGCCCGCGAGATACACCATCCACTCGACGTTGATCGGGCCGAGGGCGGGGCGCTTCAGCAGTTCCGGATTTGGCGGCTCGCCCTTGCCTTCAAGCCATGGCTTGCCAAGGCCGAACACAACGAGCCCGAGCAGCATGCCAAGGCCCGCGGCGCCGAAGCCCGCCCACCAGCCATAGGTCGTGCCAAGCCAGCCGCAGAGCAGCGATGCCCAGAACGCACCCAGGTTGATGCCATAATAGTAAAGCGTGAACCCCGCATCACGGCGCGGGTCGGACTGCTCATAAAGCTGGCCAACGATGGTCGAGATGTTCGCCTTCAGGAAGCCGACACCCATGATGATCAGCGCAAGCGCCAGGAAGAAAACGTCTTTGTAAAACGGATCCGACTGCTTGACGGAAAGCGTGTACTCACCCTTCGGCAGCACTGCCGGGAGCGACGCTCCTTCGGGTAGCCCCTTGATCTCGAAGCCACCCTCGGCAGAGGCACCGAAAGCGTAGGGCTGTCCGTCGACGATGATCCTGGCCTCGCGGGCCTCCATGCGACCCTTGACCTGGAACGAGTACTCCTGGCCCTGGTAGGTCAGCACCTGCTTGGCAGCAGGGCCCTCGACGCCCATTGTCAGGTGTCCCAGCACCAGCAGTATGGCGCCGAAGGCGATTGCCTTGCGCGTGCCAAGCAACTGGTCGGCCAGGAGACCGCCAATTAGCGGCAGCAGGTAGACAAGCGACGTATAGGCACCGTACTGACCCTGCGCGACCGTATCGTCGAACAGGAAGTGCTGCGTCATGAAGAAGATCAGCAATCCCCTCATGCCGTAGTAGGAGAAGCGCTCCCACATTTCGGCGAAGAACAGGATGAAAAGCCCCTTCGGGTGCCCACGGGTCAATTGCCATAGGACCGGAATAGCGGTGAAGCCCGTGATGACGAGGCCTACAATCCAGATGATATCCATTCGAAATTCCCCAGTGAGAACGCAGCAATGGCGAAAAGACCACGGCAAACGGGGATTCACAAGCCGCCCGGTGATAATGGTCCAGGCACTGTGTCCTGTTGCGTCACGGCGTGATTAACGCCTGCGCATTCGCGCGTGCAACAAGCGCCCGCGAGGAACCAGAAAGAAAAGCCACAGGCCTTGGGTGGAATTGAGGTCATGCGGCCGGCTCTTGCCGCGCGCACGCGGTCGCACTAGCCTCTCATCCATGTTGCAACTGCACAAGAGCGCACAAACATGCTTGGCCGACTGAACCACGTTGCCATCGCTGTCCCCGACATCAAGGCAGCCGCGCAGGTTTACCGCGCCACCTTTGCCATGGGTGCCAAGGTGTCGGCAGAGGTGCAGCAGCCCGACCATGGTGTCACCACGGTGTTCGTGGAGCTGCCGAACACCAAGATCGAGCTGCTCGAGCCGCTTGGCGAAAAGTCACCGATCGCAAACTTCCTCAAGAAGAACCCCTCGGGCGGCATTCATCATGTCTGCTACGAGGTTGACGACATCTACGCGGCACGCGACCAGATGGTTGCTCAGGGGGCGACCATCACCGGCGATGGCCAGCCCAGGATCGGAGCCCACGGGAAACCCGTGATTTTCCTGCATCCCAGGGACTTCAACGGAACCCTTATCGAACTTGAGCAGGTCTGAGCCCATGGGGATCGCAGGCTCGCTCGTCACCATCATCGTGATCTGGTGGCTCGCCTTTTTTGTGCTGTTACCCATCGGCATCCGCTCGCAACTCGAGGACGGGCAGGTCGAGCCAGGCACGGTCGAATCTGCGCCCGCCATCCACCATCTGAAGAACAAGGCCCTTGGCGCACTTGCCGTGGCGCTGGTCCTCTGGGCCCTGATCTTCAGCGCGATAAATCTCGAATGGGTCACCCTCGAGGGCGTACTGGGCGTAAAGTAGCCCCGGTTCGCGCGCTGGCGCGCGCGTCAAGAGGCTACGGAAGAATTGCGTAAATGCGGTCAGAAAGGCACGGCCGGAGGGCTTGGGATCGCCGGTCCCGGCCGTCGATGAACCATGTTCGTTGCAGTTCTGCACGATACCCTTTCCTGCCACGTCAATGCGTCCCGCAAACACCTTGACAGACCTCGGCTTTCCCAATGTTCTTGAAGGCATGCCAGCCGGGGCTGGAGGGGGAATTCATGATTCTGCGCCTGACGCTGCTGCTTGCATTGCTGATCGCAACCCTGCCGTCTGCCCAGGCCGGGGAAACGTGGCGCGTCACCAAGCCGGAATGGACTGAAGAGGACGAAAAAGGCTATTCCGACTTTGTCCAGCGCATCGGCGAGAGCAAGTGCGATACGCCCGACGACTGCATCAATTCCAGCGTCAACCCCTATCGCCATACCGACGGCCGCGGCATCAACTTCAACGCCGATTGCGCCGACCTCGTCTACATGCTGCGGGCGTATTACGCCTGGAAGAATGGGCTGCCGTTCACGTACGCGACGGGCGTCTTCACCCGAGGCGGCGGCGATGTCCGCTTCTCGCCAAAGGGAAACCGGATTGCCGGGCGACGCAACATCACGGGCGGAGAAAACGGACGCTCGGTGATCTACGCAATCCGCGACTCGGTTTCATCGGCGACCTATCGCATTGGTCCCGACACCGACGAGAACCCGCTGACCGACCTCTATAGCCCGAAGATCCAACCGGGCTCCATCCGTCCCGGCACAGCGATCTATGACGTGAACGGCCACGTCGCAATCGTCTACAAGGTCGACGAAGTGGGGCGCATCTACTACATGGACGCCCACCCCGACTTCACGCTGACGCGCAGTGTGTTCGGACCCCAGTTCGGCCGTGACCTTCCTTCGCTGGGGGCCGGCTTCAAGAACTTCCGGCCCATCCGCATGGAGAAGGGCCGGATCACACTGGCCAGGAACAACCAGATCGCCGATTACTCGACCGAGCAGTACCACGGCAACGTGGATCCGGATCCCAAGGGTGACTGGCGCAAGGCCCGTTTCGCCTACAACGGCCTCGATATGGGATTCTACGAGTATGCGCGCACCTCGATGGCGGGCGGCAAGCTTTCATTCAATCCGGTGGCCGAACTCAAGGCCACGATGAAGACACTGTGCAATGACTTGTATGACCGAGCACGGTTCGTCGACATTGCCATCGAAGCGGGCATCCACCGCAAGCCACACCCCGACCGTCTGCCGCAGAACATCTATGGCACCGACAACATGGAGTGGGAGATCTATTCAACCCCCTCCCGCGATGCGCGGCTGAAAACGGCTTTCAGGGCGTTTCGCGACGACATGAAACGGCTCACCGAGATGTGGCTGCAACGTGACGACCGGATCTCCTATGACGGGCTCAGCCTCAAGGAAGACCTGCAGGCGGCCTATGCGCAGGGCGAGGCAACCTGCAGCATCTTCTACATGAACTCGGCCGGTCGGCGCGTAAGCCTGACATTTACGGAAGCCATGAACCGGCTGTTTGCAATGTCATTTGCCCCGTATGACTGCATCGAGCGCAGGTGGGGAGCAACGTCCGAGGCCGAGTTGGCCAGCTGCAGCAACTCAAGCTCCAAGAACCGCTGGTATGCCGCCATGCAGCGGTTGCGCAACCAGATCGACCGGACCTACGAAACGCGTATGGATTTCAGCGTGAAGGACCTCGAGGCCAAGACCCCAGGGTCCGGCGTGGACACGCCCCCGGACGTGGATGTAAAGGCTGTCATAGACAACATCCCTTACCGCACCCCCATCACGACCATGGCGCCACCCGGCTACTGAGCCGCACGCGCCAGGGCCGGTGGCGCAGGTGGCGCCGCCGGAGCACCGAAACTGAAACCCTCATCGGCAGACAACCTGCGCGGCATCGCCATGCTCCTGCTCTCGCAGGCGCTTTTCGTCAGCAGCGACAGCTTCGTGAAGCTGCTGGGGACGGCAATGCCGCCGGGCCAGATCATGGCCTGTCGCGGCGTGATGGCGGTCGCTTTGGCCGCATCGGTGCTGATCGCAACTGTCGAACCCGCTCGCTGGCGCCTCGCGCTGACCCCGATGGTCGGTGTGCGGGCAGGCCTCGAGAGCGTATCGGCCGCCCTGTTCATCGTGTCCTTGCCGCATTTGCCGCTGTCCGACATCACAGTTTTCATGCAGTTCACGCCACTCTCGATCACACTGTTGGCAGCCATTCTCCTGCGCGAGCAAGTGGGCTGGCGGCGCTGGGCGGCGATTGCGGTCGGCTTCATCGGTGTGTTGTTCGTGGCCAAGCCGGGGGCGTCCGAGTTCAACCCCTACGCGATCTCGGCGATCATGGTGGCACTGATCATTTCCGTGCGTGACCTCATCACGCGCCGGCTTGACCCGGCAATCCCGACGCCGGCGATTACCCTGACCACGACCCTTGCGGTTTGTCTCCTGGGGTTCGCAGCCGCGCCATTCGAGGACTGGGTCGCACTGTCATGGGACAATGCCGTTCTGCTTGCGGGTTCCGCGATCCTTGTGACCACGGCAAACGCGGCAATCATCAGGGCCTTTCGCGGCACCGACGTAACGGTGGTGTCGCCCTTCCGCTATTTTGGGGTGCTGTGGGCGGTCGCGCTGGGTTTTGCGCTCTGGGGAGAAATCCCGGATCTCCTGGCCATTTGCGGCACCGTGTTGATTGTCGGCAGCGGCCTCTACACTATGCACCGGGAGTCTATCCGGATGCGGCAGCGACCATGAATTTCAGGATCGCCAACTTCAATGTCGAAAACCTGATCCTGCCGGACATCCGGTTCTATGACCGCATGATCCTCACCCGTGAGGAATACGAAGCAAAGGTCAACTGGAGCGCGGGCATCATCAACCGCGTGCAACCCGACATCATCGGCGTGCAGGAACTCTGGACCAGCGAGGCGCTGGCAGACCTCGTCGCCCGCAGCTTTCACTTCCCGCAAGGGGCTCACATCTGCGCACCCGGGGCATCCGCAGCCGAAAACGTAAAGGGACGGCTGGCCCAGCGCCCGCGCCTTGCCCTTGTGTCCCGCTTTCCGATATCCGGCGGCGAAGTCGTTCCGCTCTTCCCCCAGACACTGAACCTGCAGATCCCCTTGCGCGTGGGGAACGGTACAATCCGGGAAGTGCCACTCGCGATCGACCAGTTTCAGCGGCCGGTGCTGAAGGCAAGGGTTCACATCGAGAGCCTCACGATCATGGTGTTCGTCGCACACCTGAAGTCCAAGAGCCCCATCATCAAGAATGGCGAGGACGGCGACGACCCGTTCATGTCGGCCATCGGGCAGGCGCGCGCCACAATCCTGCGCGCCGCAGAAGCGGCAGCCCTGCGCCACCTCATCCTCCAGGAGATGGCGAGCACCCGCACGCCGGTCATCGTGCTGGCCGATCTCAATGACACACCGGACGCAGCCAGCACCCAGATTGTCTGTGGCGCGTCCCCGCACGAGGGAAAGGCCTTCAACGAGAAGAAAGCCCTGTGGGACACGGTACTGTATCCGACCTTCCGCATCGCAGGCCAGCGCTCCTCCAGCATCCACACCCACATATTCAATGGTGACCGTGACATCCTCGATCACATTCTCGTGTCCGAGGAGTTCTACTCCCGAAACCGCCACCGGATCGGCACGGTTGTGCGCCATGGCGTGGTGAACGAGCACC
>JBILGJ010000226.1:0-5237 GCA_044351125.1 Micropepsaceae bacterium | reverse complement strand
GGGGGCTCTCGAAGATGTGATGATTGTTTGGTTACGACGACCGGCGCCGGTACGGATCGGCAGTATCCCTGAGACCGTCTCCCAGCACGTTGAAGGCCAGAACGACTAGAATGACGGGCACCAGGGGGGCCAGCAACCAAGGATAGAGTTCGACGGCGCTCATGTTTTGGGCATCATTGAGCAGGACACCCCAGCTGACGACAGGGGGCCTGAGCCCGAGGCCGAGGAAAGACAGGGCCGTCTCTCCTAGTATCATCGCCGGCACAGCCAGCGTTAAGCTTACGATAAGGTGGCCCGAGAAATTGGGAAGCATGTGCAGGAAGAGAACACGCGTGCGGCTGGCACCCAGCAGTTCCGCGGCCACCACATAGTCTTCCTCACGCAACGACATGATCTTGGCGCGGACCGCTCGCGCAAGGCCCGGCCAGTCCAGCAGACCCAGGATGATGGTGATCCCGAAATAGACGGACAGCGCTGACCAGTTCGCCGGCAGGGCTGCAGCCAGCGCCATCCAGAGCGGCAATTCGGGAACGGCCCTCAGGATCTCGATCAGCCTGAGCACAACCGCATCCGTCCAGCCACCGGCATATCCGGCAAGCCCGCCCAGAAGACAGCCCAGAAAGAAGCTGATGGCGACCCCAATCAGACCAATGGTCAACGAAACACGCGCCCCATGCAGGATACGGCTGAACATGTCGCGACCCAGGCGATCCGTGCCCAGAAGATGGAACCGGCCCCCGTCCGGCGGGCAAACCAGGTGGAAGCTTCCCGGGATGACGCCCCAGAGCATGTAGGGATCACCCGTGCACAGGAAGCGCAAGGGCTGCCGCTGGCCTGTATCGGTCTCGAAGATCCTCTGGAACGTTTCCGTATTCAGCGTGCTGCGCATGGGATGCACATAAGGCACGGAAACATGTCCCTCGTGGACGAAATGCACCGCCATCGGCGGCATATGGATGTGATCATTGCTGCGCGTCTCGGGCGCGTACGGCGCGATGATCTCGACGAACGGCAGCAAGCTGTAAAGGCACAGAAGGAACAGCAGCGACGCAAACGCACCGCGTCGTCGTCGCAGGCGCCTGAGCAGGCCGGCGGGTCGGGCAGGGATGTCGCCGAGGCTCTCTGTTGTCATCGGTCAAGCGCCTTCCCGAGGCGCACGCGCGGGTCAATCAGCGCCAGCAGCAAATCAGAGACCAGCGTTCCAATCAGCGTAAGCCCGGCCGCGAACAGGAGGATGAACCCTGACAGGAACAGGTCTTGCGCCTGAAGCGCACGAACAAGGATCGGCCCGACCGTCGGCAGGCTGAGCACCACCGACACGATCACCGATCCGGAGACAAGCGACGGCAGAAGATTGCCGATGTCGGCAACGAAGGGAATGAGCGCCATGCGCACCGGATAGCGCACGAGCAGCCGCGTCTCGCTGATCCCTCTGGCACGGGCTGCCACGACATAGGGCTTGTTCAGTTCATCGAGCACATTGGCCCGCAGGCGCCGCGTCATGGATCCGACGCCTGAAAAGGCAATCACCACCACGGCAACCGCACCATGCGCCGCCACCGAGGCCAGCCCCTCGGCAGTCCACCAGCGATCGGCAAGATCCGGATCGATCAGCCCGCCAATCGACATTCCAAACCACGCATTCGAATAGCTGAGCACCAAAAGGGCAAGCAGGAACCCCGGCGTCGCGACGGCGACATAGGCAAACACGGCTATCAGGTAATCGAGAAATCCGTTCTGTCGCACCGCAGCCAGCACCCCGAGCGGGATGGAAAGCAGGTAGACCGCAAGGACCGCAAGGACGTTCACCCAGATCGTCGGCCCGAGCGCATAGCCCACAACGTCGGCAACGGGTTTGTTGAATTCGAACGACGTCCCCAGATCTCCCTGCAGCAGCCCCGAGAACCCGCGCGGCCCCGGCCAAACGCCAAGCCAGATCCCGAACTGCTCGACGAGCGACCGGTCGAGCGCATGCTCGCGCCGCAGGAACTCGATCTTGGCCGCGGCGGCACTGTCGCCCTGCGCCTGCAGTTCCGCAATCTCGTTGGAGAGGATGTCTCCCGGCGGCAGCTGGATGGTCAGGAAGATCAGCGCTGCAATGGCAATGAACGTCGGGACCATCAGCAGTAGACGCTCGACGATGAACCTTTGCATCTTGCCCCTCTGTCCCGGTCAGCCTTCCGACCAGGTCTCCGTGAACGATCAGCGGCTGAACCAGAACTCATCCATCCGGTACATGCCGAACTGGCCGCCGGGATCCCAGGAAAACACGCCCTTCGCCGGCACATTGTTCAGCTGCTTGCTGACCACGACAGGCTGCAGGACTTCCGATACCGTACCGATGATGAATGTTTGCTGGGCATGGATCGCAAGCATCCGTCCCCAGATCGCTTCGCGCTCCTTGCGCGAAGTGGCCGCGTTCCACTGCGCGTTGAGCGCAAGAAGTTGCCGGGCTTCGGGCAGGTCAGGGGCAAGACCCGCCTTGCCGCCGGTCTCGAAATGATTGCCCCACTTGGGCCAGGCCAACGTGTCCTGTCGCGTCGGCGCAAGCTCGTCCGGGCTCATGTCGGGCGAGGGGATCCCCATGTCCCACCCTGAAAGGCCGGTCATGATGGCGTCACCCGAATACGCGCGGTTGCGCATGAGCGAGCGGTCCGAAGGCTTGATGATCAGGCGAATGCCAACGGCCCGGAAATGCTGCGTGACGAGCTGCAGGATATCGGTTTCCTCCTTCGTCTCCCCGGCAATGTCGACGATGAGCTCAAGCTTTCGTCCGTCGGGCAGGCGCCGCAGGCCCTCGCCATCTCGAGCCTTCAGGCCGATGGCGTCGAGCAGCGCATTTGCAGCCTTGGGATCAAAGCCCGCTTGGGCCGACGCATTCTCCGCCTTGTAAAGCGGCGAAGACCGGAGAACCGCATTCGCGCTTTCAGATGCCAGCCCGAAGAACAGCGACTTGTTGAGATCCCGCCGGTTGATCGCAAGTGACAAGGCCCTGCGGAAACGGACATCGCGCAACAGCTTGCGCCACGTCTCGTCGCTGGCATTGAGGTTGGGATAAAGCGCAAAATGCGATCCCTTGCCGATGGGCCAGGTACGCAGCAGGTATCTTCCCTTTGCCTCATTGGCCTTGAGCACCGACACATCACTGAACGACAGGCCCCGTGCCTGAAGGTCGCTGTCTCCGGCCGCTGCTTTTGCGGCAATCAGGCCTCCATCGACGATCGAAACCTCGATCGCATCGATATAGGGAAGCTGCACCCCATTCGCATCGATACGATGATAATAGGGGTTGCGCTGGAAGATCACGCGCGTCGCAGGAACTTCCGTGACCGGCACCCAGGCCTGCAGCGTGGGCAGCGCGGGATTGTCATTGTTCCCCATGCTGTCCATCTGGTTGTGCAGCTGGGCCCAGGAGCGAACCTTGCTCTTCGAGACAAGAGCATCCAGCCGGGCCTTCTGGGCATGCCGGGCATGGAACTGCTTGAGGTAGTGCGCCGGCCTGTAGATATAGGGCTCGCGCGCCTGCGCCAGCACGGGAAGAAAGCGCGCATTGGGCTTCGACCACGTATAGCGGACAGTCAACTCATCAAGGATTTCAACCTTCGGGGCCTCGCCGTCATTCAGCACGTCCGACGGCGGACCCTTGGGTGACAGCTCGGGATTGTTGGCAATGTCCTCCCAGAAGTAGCGGAAATCCTCTGACGTGAACTTCCGTCCATCTGACCACCTGTGACCACGCCGGATCGAAAATGTGAAGACGCGCCCATCCTTGACATCGATCGACTTGAGAAGATCCGGCTTCAGTTCGAGCGACGGCGTCCATCCCACCAGGCGCGCATAGCTCCAGGTGCTGATGAGACGGATGTCCTTCTCCTTGCTCATCATTGTCTTCATCGTGCCGCCGGATCGCCCGGGCTGGCGACCCTGAGCGGAAAGGTCGGCAATGGCCGGTTCCAGGGGAAGTCGTTCCGCAACGGGAGGCAGCTTGCGCTGCGCAACGAGGGGCGCAAGCGACGGCGTTTCCTTCGGCGGCGCGGCCACCGCCGCGGCACTCATCGCACCCAGAAGCATCAGGCTGGCAGCAAGAAGGTGTCTGAAGCGCATCATTTCCACCATGGGATCAGGCAATTGCGACGACATGATCGTCGCCCACAGACTTGTATTGGGGAACCTGACCTGGCCGCAATCGATAAGGTTCCGGCCACGCCAGCGGATCCGACGCGCGCCCTTCCATCAGCGCAGACAGGTTCAGCTTGCGTCCAAGGTCCGGCTCCGGGTGGGCCGCAAGCAGGGCGATGGTGTAGGGGTGTTGCGGATTGGCGAAGAGTTCGGTGCCCGGCGCCGCTTCCACGATCCGTCCACTGCACATCACATGCACTTTCTGCGCGATGGCGCGCACCACGGCCAGGTTGTGGCTGACAAACAGGGTTGCAACGTTCAGGTCCTGCCGCAGTCCTTCCAGCAGGCCAAGGATCTGCGCCTGCACCGACACGTCCAGCGCTGAGACGGGCTCGTCGCAGAGCAGAACGTCCGGGCCCAGCGCAAGCGCCCGGGCAATGCCGATGCGTTGGCGCTGTCCGCCGGAAAAGGCATTTGGATGCCGCGCCAGCATCGACGCGCCAAGGCCCACGAGCTCCATCAGGGCAACCGCCCACTGCCGCCGTTCCTGTCGCGTGCCAAGGCCGTGAATGACAAAGGGCTCGGTGATGATGTCCTCGGCCGTCATGCGTGGATTGAGGGATGCAAACGGGTCCTGGAAAACATACTGCACGCGGGCGCGATAGGCCCTCAGTGCGCCTCCCTCGAGCGTCGCAACATCGCGCATGCCCCGACCGTCGAAAGCCTCGATGCGTCCACTGTCCGGCCGCAGCACGCGGAGAACAAGCTTCGAGAGCGTGGACTTGCCGCATCCACTCTCTCCGACAAGTCCCACGCAGGTGCCGGAATCAATATGAAGGTTTGCCCCCAGAACCGCATCCACGGTCGGTACGGCACCCGCCGCAGAGTTCTTGCGTGCCGTGAAGCGCTTGCTGACGTCCTGCAGCGTGATCAGCCGTGTGCCGGGCAGGGGCCCGATACGATCTTTCCAGACACTCGCCAGCGCCTGCGCTGCCGACGAGCTTGCACGCTGCGGCTCGATCGTAACGACATCCCCGGTCAGGCGTGGGGCCCGGGAAAGCAGGAAGCGCGTATAGTCCGATGAAGGGCTTTGCAAGACAGCCTGAACGCTCCCGGCC
>JBILGJ010000020.1:0-15890 GCA_044351125.1 Micropepsaceae bacterium | reverse complement strand
GCACAGGCGCGCGTACAGGTGTCGCCCATGATCATGAAGGTGGCGTGCTTCTTCGACCAGCACTCGCCGATGTTCGGACAACCCGCCTCCTCGCAGACCGTGTGCAGGCCGTGCGCCTTCACGATGGCCTTGGTCTCGGAAAAAACCTTCGATCCTGGGGCCTTCACGCGGATCCAGTCCGGCTTGCGCTGAATGGGATTTACAGGCCGCTCCCGTTTTTCAGGGTGCCGAAGCGCGCGGAGATCCTTGGAGTTCTGGTCGAAAACGGTGGGCATGGCGCAACATATAATCCGGAAAGAGGGGAATCACATACCAGCCAATTCTTGCAGCGGGGGAATTCCGTTAATTTCAAGGCCGGGATTCGCGGGATTATTTCCACGAAACTAACCCAAGCCTTGCTTGCGACTTGGGCAATGTTACCCTATCTGAAATAAAACGTGAGCGGCAAAACACCGCTGTGGAGGAAATCTGATGACGGTTCCTGCATTCCAGACGGAATCCATTCGCGCCCCATTCGATATCAAGCGCACCCATCGTTCCCTGATTTCGGCCCTGGTCGAGGCCCGCAGCCGCTTCGGCGGCAAGACCATCGCCATCTGGGATGCCGACGATCGCCAGCTCTCCTACGACGAGATCGTGCGCGCCTCCTTCGCGCTCGGCAGCGCCATGCGCAAATATGCCAAGCCAAAGGAAAGCGTCGGCATCATGCTGCCCACCGGTGTCGGCGCCGTACTGGCCTTCTTTGCGATCCACGCTTTCGGCCGTGTCCCCGCAATGCTGAACTTCACGGCCGGTGCCCGCAACCTCAAGGCGGCCTGCGCTGCCGGCGAGGTCAAGGTCATCGCGACCGCCCGCCGGTTCGTCGAGCTGGCCAAGCTCGAGCCACTGATCGAGGAACTCTCGACCGTCGCGCGCATCGTCTATCTCGAGGACGTGCGCGAGAACCTGTCGATCGTCGACAAGATCGCCGCCGTCGTCGGCTCGCTCATGCCCGCCTGGGTCTTCGAGAAGTGGCCCCATCACGACGAGACAGCCGTGATCCTCTTCACCTCGGGCACCGAGGGCGATCCGAAGGGGGTCGTGCTCAGCCACGCCAACGTGCTCGCGAACATCGAGCAGGTGCGTGCGCACATCGACCTTTATCCAAAGACCGACGTGCTCTTCAATCCGCTGCCGACCTTCCACTGCTTTGGCCTGACGGTGGGCAGCCTCCTGCCCCTCTTCATCGGCGTGAAGACGGTTTGCCACCCCTCGCCGCTGCACGTGAAGGAGATCACCAAGCGCGTGCGCCTGACCAAGGCGACGATCCTGATGGCGACCGATACCTTCATCTCGCAATATGCCCGGGCCAGCGACGAGGGCGACCTCGCCTCGCTCAGGCTGGCCGTCTGCGGCGCCGAACGCGTGCGCGACGAGACCCGCGCCCTGCTCCGCCGCCGCTGCAACATGGAGATCCTCGAGGGTTACGGCGTCACCGAGGCCGCCCCCGTGGTGGCCGCAAACCAGCCGGGCAACAACAAGCTCGGCACTGTCGGCAAGCTCATGGCCGGCATGGAATACAAGCTCGAACCCGTCGAGGGCATCCCGAATGCCGGCCGCCTCTTCGTGCGCGGCCCGAACGTGATGAAGGGCTACCTCAAGCCCGACCAGCCCGGGGTGCTGCATCCGCTCGCCGACGGTTGGCATGACACGGGCGACGTGGTCGCCATCGACGACGAGGGCTTCATCGCCATCCGCGGCCGCGTGAAGCGCTTCGCCAAGATCGGCGGCGAGATGGTCTCGCTGGCCGTCGTCGAGAACTGCGCCTCGGCCCTCTGGCCCGACAACATGCATGCCGCCATCTCGCTTCCTGACGGCCGCAAGGGCGAACAGATCGTGCTCCTGACCGATGCGAAGAACGCCAACCGGGCCGAGATCGTCGCCTGGGCACAGAACCACGGCGTCCCCGAGCTTTCAGTGCCGCGACGGGTCTTCATCGTCGACCAGGTCCCTGTGCTTGGCACCGGCAAGACCGACTATGGCACCGTGACCAGGGTCGCGCGCGACAACCTCGCGGCAATCGAGGCCAAGGCCGCCGAATAGTCGCCGCACACGACATCAAGGCAACAAGCACGAGACCCTGCACAACATTTGTGCAGGGTCTTTTGTTGACGTGGAAAGCGCGCCGGTGCCAACTGACCCGAACGCGAACCACAAGCCCGCAATGGACCGACAACCAGCGCAATCCACCGACGACCCGCCAAGTCAGCCTGCGAGCGCGCGCCCGGGCCACGATCGACCTTTCCTCGACTATGCGCTCGGGCGACCCTATGACGAGATGTTCGCATCCGACGGCAGGCCAAGGCCCCACGCCGCCGCACTCCTCGACACCCTCACGCGACTGCCGCCCGAGGAACTTGTTCGCCGCCAGCAGGCCTGCGAGCAGTCGTTCCTGCACCAGGGCATCACCTTCACCGTCTACGGGCACGAGGACGCCACCGAGAAGATCATCCCGACCGATCTCCTGCCACGCATCATTCCAGGCCGGGAATGGGACCGCCTCGAGGCCGGCCTGCGCCAGCGGCTACACGCGCTCAACCTGTTCCTGAAGGACGTCTACAACGACGGCCGCATCCTCAACGCCGGCGTCGTGCCGCGCGATCTCGTTTATGGATCGAAGCACTATCTGCGCCAGATGCGCGGCGTTCCCGTCCCCCTCGACGCCTATGTGAATGTGTGCGGCACCGACATCATCCGCGGCGAGGACGGCGGCCTCATGGTGCTCGAGGACAATCTGCGCGTTCCCTCCGGCGTGTCCTACATGCTGGCCAACCGCGAAGTGGTCAAGCGCGCCTTCCCCGATCTCTACCGCGCCTGCTCCGTCCGCCCGATCGAGCATTACGGACAGGAACTTCTGGCAACACTGCGCGAACTTGCAACAGGGTTCCGCGATGACCCGCGCATCGTGCTGCTGACGCCCGGGATCTTCAACTCGGCCTATTACGAGCATGCCTTCCTGGCTCGCCAGATGGGCATCGACCTTGTCGAGGGACGCGACCTGCTGGTCCACGACAACATGGTCTACATGCGCACGACCTCAGGGGTGAAGCGCGTCGACGTCATCTATCGGCGCATCGATGACGACTTCATCGACCCGCTCGCCTTCCGCCGCGATTCCGCGCTGGGGGTTCCAGGCCTGATGAACGCCTATCGCGCCGGCAATGTCGTGATCGCCAACACGATCGGCACCGGCGTCGCCGACGACAAGGCCGTCTACTCCTACGTCCCCGAAATCATCCGCTACTACCTGGGCGAGGAACCGCTGCTCGGCATTGTCGAGACATTCCGCTGCCGCGAGCCGGCCGCCCTCTCCCATGTGCTGGACAATCTCGACAGCCTCGTCGTCAAGGCGGTGGGCGAGAGCGGCGGTTACGGCATGCTGGTAGGCCCCCATGCCACGGCCGCCGAACGCGAGGCCTTTGGCGCCAAGGTGCGCGCTGAGCCCGACAACTACATCGCCCAGCCCACGATCCAGCTGTCGACCTCGCCCTGCCTGGTCGGCACCGGGATCGAGTCCCGCCACGTCGATCTGCGGCCCTACATCCTGACGGGGCGCAACACACGCCTCGTGCCCGGCGCGCTCACACGCGTGGCCCTCAAGCGCGGCAGCCTTGTCGTCAACTCGAGCCAGGGTGGCGGCTCCAAGGACACCTGGGTCGTCGGATGAGGAGCCTGCGCGCATGATGGACACAGGCATGCTCTCGCGGGTCGCGGACTCGCTCTACTGGATGGCCCGCTATCTCGAGCGCGCCGAACACACCGCGCGCGTCCTCTCGGTCAAGCTCGAGGCCATGCTCGACCAGACACCGGAAGACGCAGCCCAGACCTGGATCCGCGTGTCCGGTGCCCTCGCCTGGCCCATGGTCCAGGAGCCCGACCGCGCGCCGCTCGATCTGGCCCGCCAGTTCACGCTCGAGCGCACGCACGCCTCGAGCATCTTCAATTCGATCCGCCTGGCCCGCGACAATGCCCGCCAGGTCCGCGAGATGATCTCGACCGAGATGTGGCAACAGCTCAACCGGCTGTTCCTGCGCGTGAACGCGGCCGGCTTCCCCGCCGAATGGAACCGGCAGCCCGTTGCGCTCCTGCGCAGCCTTGGCGATGACCTGTTGCTGTTTGCCGGCATCACCGATTCCACGATGCGCCATGGCGAGGGCTGGCATTTCATACAGCTGGGCCGCCACATCGAGCGCGCGCAGCTTGTCAGCCGCCTGCTCGACCTGCACTTCGGCTCGCTGCCGCCCGACGTTCCACGCCAGCTCAAGGCCCCGCAATATTTCGACTGGATCAACCTGCTGAAGCAGTGCACGGCCTTCGAGGCCTACTGCAAGGTCTACAAGGCCGACGTCGAACCAAAGAAGATCGCCGAGTTCCTGATCTTCGATCCGCAATTCCCGCATTCCATCCGCTTCGCCGTTGATCGCGTCCAGGAAGAGCTCGGCCTGCTGGGCGCTGGCGGCGTTGCGGGCAAGCGCGCCCAGGCCGAACGCCTCGCCGGCCGCCTCAAGGCAAGCCTCGACTACGGCCAGGTGGATGAACTTCTCGCCGGTGACATCGACGGCTTCCTGCGCTCGATCCAGACCGCCTGCAAGACCATCCATCAGTCAGTCTATGACGCCTTCATCGGCTACAGCGTCGACGAATTGCTGCCGGGATAACGCGATGTTCTACTCGATCCGCCACCTGACCCGTTACCGCTATGATGCCCCCGTGCGCGAGAGCATCATGCAGCTCTACATGCAGCCCAAGACCGACACCTCCCAGCGCCTGCGTTCGTTCCAGGTCGCGACCACGCCGCGTGCAGCCCTCCAAGCCTACACCGATCATTTCGGCAATGCCGTCTATCACTTCGACGTGCCCGGCGCGCATTCAGAGCTTCTCGTCGAGGTCGACGCGCAGGTCGAGGTGATCCCCGTGCCGGCAGCCCCAGAATTCGTGGACGAGACGGCCTGGCAAAAGCTCGCCGCAGACCAGACGCGCCACGAGCATTTCGACATGCTCTCGCCCCACGGATTTGCAACGCCGACACCTGCCCTCGATGACTTCCTGCGCGAGGCCGCAATCACCCGCACCGCCGATCCGATGTCGACGCTCAGGCGACTGAACCGGATGCTGTTCGAAGCCTTCTCCTATGCGCCGGAAGAGACGGAGGTCGACTCCCCCATCGACGTTGCGCTCTCCAAGCGCAAGGGCGTCTGCCAGGACTTCACCCACATCATGCTGGCAACAGCGCGTCTCTGGGGCATCCCGTCACGCTATGTGTCAGGCTATCTCTATACCAAGCGCGACGCCGGAGACCGTTCGGCTGCCGACGCGACCCATGCCTGGCTCGAGGCCTTCGTCCCCGGTTGCGGCTGGGTTGGGTTCGACCCGACCAACAACGTACTCGCCGGCGAGCGCCACATCCGCGTCGCCATCGGCCGTGACTATGATGATGTCCCCCCGGCGCGCGGCGTCTACAAGGGTTCCGCCAACTCCGAGCTTGCGGTCGCCGTCACCGTTCAGCCCTCCCAGTCCCCGCGCCGCCAGGAAGACTTCCTGCGCGTCGTGCGCACGGTGACGCGGGCCTCAAGCCCCCAGGCCGCCTCGGCCATCGAGATCCAGCAGCAACAGCAGCAGTAGCAGTAGCAGTAGCAGTAGCAGTAGCAGTAGCAGTAGCAGTGATCCCGCTGCTCAGGCGTGTGCCGTGAACAGATACGCCACATAGGCGAAATAGCCGGCCAGCAGCACGAACCCGTAGGACCGCCCCATGCGGCTGCCGAACAGCAGCGGCGGGAACAGCAGCAGCGTCGCCGCCAGCATCACCCACATGTCGACCTTCACGATGGTCGGATCGATCTGCACGGGTCCGATCAGGGCAGCCACGCCCAGGATCCCGAGCACATTGTACATGTTCGACCCTGTCACGTTGCCGACCGAGATCCCGGCCCGACCCCGGATGGCCGCGACGACCGAGGTCGCAAGTTCGGGCAGGCTCGTTCCCGCTGCAATCAGCGTCAGGCCGATCACAGTCTCCGAGATCCCGAAACTGCGCGCGACGGACACCGACGAGTGCACGAGAACATCGGCACCGATCACAAGAAGCCCAAGGCCCGTGGCAATCAGCATGAAATCCATCAGCACCGGGTGCTGAAGTTCCGGCGTGGCCGGTCCCTCGACCTCCGCGGTCTTGGTACTCTCCTGCCCATAGGCAAACACCGCCATGGCGAGCAGCACGGCCAGGAAAAAGGCGCCTTCGCTGAAGCCAAGCGTCGGCTGCCTGAGGGCCAGCCAGATGAAAAGCCCGGCGGCAGCAAGTGCAAACAGCCCGTCACGCGAGATCGAACGCGGCGGCGCCGTGATGGGCGAGATCAGCGCCACGACACCAAGGATGAAAAGGATGTTGAAGATGTTCGAGCCCACGACATTGCCAACCGCAATGCCATAGCTCCCGCTCATCGACGCATTCACGCTGACGATAAGCTCCGGCGTCGAGGTGCCCCACGCGACAATCGTGATGCCGACCAGCAAGGGTGAAACGCGCAGCCGCAGCGCCAGCGACACGGCGCCGTGCACGAGCGATTCAGCGCCCAGCGCCAGCAGGAAAAGGCCCGCAAGGATGAACGTGTAGTCGCTGGCCAGGATCTGGTCGAGCATCGGCATGGAAACCCCCATCAAGAGACTTCAGGCTGCGGGTTCCCAACCCGCCCGTCAAGTCGCCTGCCGCGTGTATGGCTCTGCGAAGTTTCCCCCGCCCCTCTTCGAGCCCTCACCCCAGCATGTCTTCCGCAATCGGCTCGCCATAGGCCACGTCGCGCGACGCCCTGTGGCTGAGCACGCGCGGGAGGTTCCTCGGCGCAAGGCCGAATCCGGGCCGGATCGACCGCACATTTGCCTTTGTGAAGGCTTCACCCTTCCGGATCGCACGCACGGCGTAGAGGCTGCGCCGGAACACGATGTTCGCCCTCTCGCTGCCCTCGATGTCATAGGTCACCCGGCCAACCGCCCGCCATGCATTGCGGCAGTCCTCGACCAGGGCACGAAACTCGGCCGGTTCCAGGCTGAAGGCTGCATCCGGTCCGCCATCCGCCCGCGCCAGCGTAAAGTGCTTCTCGATCACGCAGGCCCCCAGCGCGATGGCGGCCGTCGGCGCCGCACTTCCCGGCGTGTGGTCCGAAAGTCCCGCGACCACGTCAAAGGCAGACGCCAGGTGCGGAATGGTCGCAAGGTTCGCATCCTCGAACACGGCCGGATAGCTCGACACGCAATGCAGCAGGATGATCTCGCCGCATCCATGGCTGCGCGCCGTGGTGACCGCATCCTGTATCTCGGCAAGGTTGCACATGCCGGTCGAGATGATCATCGGCTTGCCGCATCTCGCCACCCGCGCAATCAGCGGCAGGTCGATCGCCTCGAAGCTCGCAATCTTGTAGGCCGGCGCGCCCAGGCTCTCGAGCAGGTCGACAGCCGTGTCATCAAAGGGAGAAGAAAAGAGCGTGACACCCAGCCTGCGCGCCCGTGTGAATAGTGCCTCGTGCCACTCGAAGGGCGTATGCGCCTCGCGATAGAGATCGTGCAGCGTGCGCCCGTCCCACAAGCCCCCCTTGATCCGGAACCCCGGGCCGTCATGAGGGATGGTGATCGTGTCAGGCGTATAGGTCTGCAACTTGATCGCATCGCAGCCCGTGGCCGCTGCCGCTTCCATCATCTGCAGCGCACGGTCAAGCGAGCCGTTGTGATTGCCCGACAACTCGCAGATCACATAGGGCGGATGCCCAGGCCCGATCGGTCGGCCGGCAATGGTTACCTCACGCAGTCCCATGCAGTCCTCTTTCTGCCGTCATGGGAACCCAGCCATCGCTTGGATCGCCCAGACTGAAGCCACAACTCGAAAATGCCCGCAGTGACGATGTGTTCGTCTCGCGCGCAGCCGCTCTGAATGCGCGGATGGGCCTGTCAGCCTCAAGCCACGCGCAGGCACGGCGCAACAGGCGCGTTCCAAGCCCGCGACCCGTGCGGGAAGGGTCCAGCGCGATGCTCACATCCCATGCGCCCTCGCCCGTCTCGTCAAAGCGCACCATGCCAAAGGCCTGGCCGTCGGCCTGACCGATCAGGATCAACCGGCGCGGGTCAATAATGGCCCGGGCATACCAGTCGAGATGTGAACCAAGCTCGATCGCGTCCGTGGCGCGTGATGCTGCACGCGCGGCCGGTGCATTGCGCCAGCGCCAGACCTGCTCGCCGTCCGCTGCCCCCGCGACACGAAGCGAGATACCCTCCACAAGATCCTCGCACGCGCTGGCCACCCGAAGCGTGCCTCGCCCGTCAACAAGGCCGAAGGCCGCCTGCGACATGGCCGCAAGCGCTTCAGGCCTCGACAGAAGATCAGCCACCGAACGGGCCATCGCCATGGTGCCCGCGTCATCGGCCTCGAACACAAGTGCTGCCCCCGTGTCAGCCAGGGCATCCGCCCCCTTGCGCTGGTTCTCTGCCAGCACGAACACGAGCGAGGGTAATCCCAGCGCGCACCGTTCCCAACTCGTCCCGCCTCCACCACCAATGGCAAGGCTTGCCTTCAGCATCAGCGCGGCCATGCCGTCGGCGTCAACGCCCGCATGTATCGAAAAACGCCGATCGCGCGCCGCGAGGAGTTCGAGCCCCGCATGGCTTGGCGCGGATCGCGAGACCACGACATCCACGCACATCCGCTCCTCAATCCGCGCAAGCATTTCGCACGCGCGCAGCGCAATGCCGCCCGGGTCGGACAGCCCCGCCGAAACCAGCACGCGCGGTACATCGGATACGGCCGCCTGCTGCGCCTGCGTGCGCCGCACCAGGGCTTCAGCCCGCAAGGCGCCGAATGCCGGGCGCAACAAGGCAAAGCGCGGGCCCGTAAGCAGCGGCACCGCAGGCCCGACCAGCCCGGCATAATCCCGCGCGGCCCGCCCTGCATTCGGGTCCACAAGAAGGTCGCAATCATGCGCGCGGTTCGCCAGGTCATCGATCACCGCAACGCGCCGGGCAGCGGGGCGCAGCAGGCGTTCATCCGCCGCCGACCAGCCATAGTGATCCACGATGGCAAGGTCTGCGCCGCCGCGCCACTCGCTGAACAACGCCTCGAGCGCAGCCGATCCGCCGGCGCCCACGACCCGCCAGCGGTGACGGTGCCCCAGCGCAGGAACCATCTCGCGCGCCTCGGCATTCGTCAGCAGAAGCACCTCCGCCCCCCTGTCGCCAAGCCTGTCCGCAAGCGCAAGGCTGCGCACGGCATGGCCACCGCCCATGACGCTGGACGCATCGAACCGAATTGCTACCCGGTGCGGTTCAGCCAAAAGCGGTGCCCTCCAATCAAAAATCCACGCGTGATGCCCGTGCTGCAGGAATCATTTACCGTTGAAAGGGTACACCATTTGAGGCGGCCCAAGCCGGCTGAGACAAGCTGCATGGCCAATGGCAAACATGCGGTTACGGGGAAGGGAATAAATTCTCTTTGCGCAACGTCTGCATCATCCAGGCCCGCATGGGATCGAGCCGGCTTCCCGGCAAGATCCTGATGCCGCTTGCAGGCCGCGCAGCCCTCGATTGGGTGGTCGCGCGTACGCAAGCCTCCCGGGCCTTTGCCGAGATCGTGCTCGCCACGACGACCGATCCGAAGGACGAGCCCCTGGTGAAGCACGGCGCCACGCTGGGCCTGCGCGTGGTGCGTGGCAGCGAGACCGATGTGCTTGACCGCTACCGCCTCGCCGCCGATGCAAGCCGTGCCGACATCATCACCCGCGTGACCTCGGACTGTCCCCTGATCGAGCCCGCGATCCTTGCCGCCATGGCCGCGCGCTGTCATCCGCCGCTCGACTTCGACATCATCTCGAATGCCGTCCAGCGAACCTTCCCCCGCGGCCTCGACACCGAAATGTTCACGCGCGAAAGCCTCGACACCGCCGCAGCCCAGGCCCGCGATCAGGCCGAGCGCGAACATGTCACCGTTTTCCTCTATCGCCACCCCGAACGCTTCCGCATCGCCCACTTCACGCAAGCCCCCGATCATTCGCGGGAACGATGGACCCTCGACACCCCCGAGGACTATGCCCTGCTCTCGCGGATCTTCGAGGCAGCACCCGACCCGCTCGCCGTCACACAAAACGACGTTCTCGCCCTGCTCGACGCCAACCCCTCCTGGCGCGCGCTGAATGCCCACATCGAACAGAAGAAGACCTGAAGGATCCCCCGATCATGCCCGCATCAACCCAAGCCACCTACAAGACCGAACAGGAAACATTCTGGGCCGGTGAATTTGGCAAGGACTATGTCGGACGCAATCGCAGCGACCAGTTGCTGGCCTCGAACCTGAACATCTTCTCGCGCATCCTTTCGCGCACGACAGGCGTCGGCAGCGTCATCGAATTCGGCGCCAATGTCGGCATGAACCTGCGCGCGCTCCACCACCTTCTGCCGAGCGCATCGCTCTCGGGCGTCGAGATCAACGAAGCCGCCGCCAACGAACTGCGCGCCTGGGGCCGGGCCGAAGTGTTCCACACCTCGCTCATCGGTTTCCGTCCGCAGCGCGCCCATGACCTTGCCTTCTTCAAGGGCGTCCTCATCCACATCAACCCGGACGAACTCCCTGGCGCCTACGACCTGCTGGCCGCCTCGACCACGCGCTATGCGCTGATCTGCGAGTATTACAATCCAACCCCCGTCAGCGTCACCTACCGCGGCCACGAGGGCCGCCTCTTCAAGCGCGACTTCGCCGGCGAATTCCTCGACCGCCACCCGAACTTCCACGTCGTCGACTACGCCTTCCACTGGCGCCGTGATCCCATGTTCCCGCAAGATGATACGACCTGGTTCCTGATGGAGCGGCGTTAGCGGGGTCCCGGGTCCCGGGTCTCGGGCTCCGCCCTCGCCCGGGATGACGGGTAAAAAAACATCAGAAAAATATCACCGTCATCCCGGCCGTTACACGAGCCCAATCGCGGCACGCGATTGGCTGCGAGTGTTAGCGCCGGGACCCCGCTTACCAACCGCACGAACCGCTCGCTCACAGCCACGGCACATCATTCAGCAATCTCGGTGCGAGATCACTCCACTCGGGGTTTCGCCGTTCGATCAAGTCGAATTTCCAGATGCGCGCCCAGCGCTTGATACGCTTCTCGCGCCGGATGGCGCCCCAGGCAGTGTCATGCACTTCCCACCAGACAAGCGTCTTGACGTTATGTGTTTCCGTGAACCCCTTTATCAAACCGCACCGATGCTCGCCCACGCGCCGCACGATGTCTGAAGTCATGCCAGTGTAGAGCGTGCCACGATAGCGGCTGGCCATGATGTAGACGAAGAAAATTTTTTCCATACGCACGTGTTTGAGCGCGAGCGGGGGATGCTGAAAGCAAGAAATTGTAACAGCAGTTGCGACCCACCCAAGCGGGGTCCCGGCGCGCAAGCTCCGCCACCGGCTGCGTTCCGCAGCCGGGCTGCGCTAGCGTCCGGGATGACGGGTAGATCTTCTGTTACAAGTTTCCCCCCGACTTCACGCCCCCGCCCGATCCGGAACCCGCCTCAGATGTGAACGACCTTGCCATAGGCGTCGAGAACGGCTTCGTGCATCATCTCGGACAGGGTCGGATGCGGGAAGACCGTGTGCATGAGCTCGGCCTCCGTGGTCTCGAGCGTGCGCGCGATCGTGTACCCCTGGATCAGCTCGGTCACCTCGGCCCCGATCATGTGCGCACCCAGAAGCTCGCCCGTCCTGGCATCGAACACGGTCTTGATCAGCCCCTCGGTGTCGCCCAGCGCGATGGCCTTGCCGTTGCCCACATAGGGGAAGCGCCCGACCTTCACCTCGCGGCCCGAAGCCCGCGCGCGGGCCTCGGTCAGGCCGACCGAGGCAACCTGCGGCCAGCAATAGGTACAGCCCGGGATCTTCGTGACATCCAGCGGATGCAGACCCTTCACGCCCGCGATGCGCTCGACGGCGATGACACCCTCGTGGCTCGCCTTGTGTGCAAGCCATGGCGGCCCTGCCACGTCGCCGATGGCATAGAGCCCCTTCACGCTGGTCTCGGCCCATTCGTTGACCACGATATGCGAGCGGTCGACCTTCACGCCCAGCGCTTCCAGGCCAAGGTTCTCGACATTGCCGACAATGCCAACGGCCGAAATAACGCGCTCGACCTCGATCGCCTGGCTCTTGCCATCCTTCGTCTTGACTGTTGCGGTTACACGGTCGGCGCCGCGCACGAGCTTCTCGACACTGGCGCCAGTGAGCACCTTCATCCCCTGCTTCGTGAAGGCCTTGAGCGCCAGCGCCGAAATCTCCTCGTCTTCCACGGGCAGGATCCGGTCCATGACCTCGATAACCGTCACCTCCGCGCCCAGCGTGCGATAGAAGCTCGCAAACTCGATCCCGATCGCGCCCGAACCGATGACCAGCAGCGACTTGGGCATCGACGCCGGCACCATGGCTTCGCGATAGCTCCAGACCAGCTTTCCGTCAGGCTCAAGGCCGGGCAGCGCCCGCGCGCGGGCCCCCGTCGCGATGATGACGTTCTTCGCCCCATACGTACCCGCCATCTTCCCCGAGACGGCAACCGTCGTTGCAGAGGTCAGGCGCGCCTCGCCTTCGATGACGGTGATCTTGTTCTTCTTCATCAGGAACTTCACGCCGTTCGACAGCTGCGCGGCCACCTTGCGGCTGCGCTCGACGATCTTCGTGACATCGAAGCGCACATTGTCGGCCGACAGCCCGAACTCCTGCGCCCGATGGAACAGGTGGAAGATCTCGGACGAGCGCAGCAGCGCCTTCGTCGGGATGCAGCCCCAGTTGAGGCAGATGCCGCCCAGATGCTCGCGCTCCACGACAGCCACCTTGAGGCCCAGCTGCGCCCCGCGGATCGCGGCGACATAGCCGCCCGGGCCACCGCCAATGACGATCAGATCGAACTGTGTGTCTGCCACGTGCGAACTCCTCTGGCTGCGGTCCCTGCCTCGCGCACCGCGCGTCGGCTGTCAATCAATGGCCAGCACGTCAAAGGCTCGCCCGGCACGCGAATCCATGCCGCGCGACTTTCCCCTCGCAGGCGAATTCCGTCACCCAAAAACGGCAGGCGTTCGGGAATCGCACAGCAAAAGGTTCAACCCCTGCGATTGTTTAATTGGTGAACGGTCCGAGCTGGTGTATATCCCGCCACCAATGGCTAAGGGCTGACATAAGATCGGCCGGGGGACTGTTGCTATGGAACTTTTCGCCTTCATCGGGGTCAGCAACGCTGAGATCCTGACGGGAGCCGCCGTTGTGCTGGGCGTCGCCACCGCGGCCTCGCTTGCGGCGCGCGCTCTGCGCAAGGACCGTTCGGGCCTTGAGGACCGCGTCGAGCGGCTCGAAATGCGCCTCGCCGCCGCCAATGCCCTCCAGCCCGTCATCAACCAGGCCGACGAGCTTGTTCGCCAGGTTTCGCAGAACGCCGTCGGTCCCGTGATCGAGATGTTCGAAGCCGCACCCAAGCCGCGCTCGTTCTTCAGCGCGGGCCCTGCACCGCAGGAACTCGCTGCGGCCCTGGCCGGCGACCTGCGCGACAACGTCCAGATCGCCGCCGCGATCGCCCGTCCGATCCGCAACATGATCGAGAACGGCTCGATGGAAGTCTCGGGAGAGCGCTCACGCCTGGCCGCTGACATCCGCACAAGGGCGGACCAGCTGGGCTCGCAGGTTTGGCGCACCCATGGCCGCGCGCTGCTGGCCGCGGGCGTTCCCGACCGCAGCGGTGAAGCCGTTTTCACATGCTTCGCCCGCATTCGCGCGCTCAAGGCCAGCGTGAACGCACTGGACCGCAGGCCCTCACCCGACCAGATGGTGGATGTCCTCGCGGCCGCCGCAGGCCTCATAGAAGCCGCGGATCAGGCCAACGCGGTATTCGCTGGAATACCGGCGCCGACGACCGCCGAGCCAGGGCAAACCGAAGCCGCCTGAACCCTCAAGCCAGCATCGTAACGGGGTTTTCTAGGTAGCCTTTGAAGGCCTCGAGCCATGTCGCGCCCAGCGCGCCGTCGATCACCCGATGGTCGCACGATAGCTGCACAGTCATGACGGTCGCCGGCACAATGGCCCCGTTCCTGACAACAGGCCGCCCCTCGCCCGCACCGACAGCCAGGATCGCGGCATGCGGCGGGTTGATGACCGCCGTGAAATCGCGAACGCCATACATGCCCAGGTTCGAGATCGCGAA
This sequence comes from Micropepsaceae bacterium, assembly GCA_044351125.1. Lineage (GTDB taxonomy): Bacteria > Pseudomonadota > Alphaproteobacteria > Micropepsales > Micropepsaceae > SZUA-430. Next base: position 1,653 of record JBILGJ010000020.1, on the reverse strand, counting down.
GGTCCCGCCTTCATACTCGGACGGCTTCAGCTTCTTCGCCTTGGCGCGCACCGCCAGGTCCTTCACCTCGTTCGAGATGGCCGCGAGGCTCTTGGTCTCGGCCTTCTGCACGATGGGCGTGATCAGACCGAAGTCGAGTGCCACGGCAACGCCGATATCCGCGTGACGATGTTGCAGCAGGGCCGTCTCGGTCCAGCTGCAGTTCACGCCGGGCACGCGGATCAGCGCCAGCGCCGCCGCCTTCACGACGAAGTCGTTGACCGAAACCTTGTAGGCCCCCGGCCCCCCGGCAGGCGCCTGCGCATTGATCTGCTTGCGCACGTCCATGAGCGCATCGATCTGGCAATCGACCTTGAGGTAGTAATGCGGAATGTCTCGCTTCGAGCTGGTCAGCCGCCGCGCGATCGTCTTGCGCATCGAGTCATGCGGCACCTCGACATAGCTGTCCTTCGTGAAGAAGAGCCGCGCATCCGGACCGGCTGCCTGCTGAACAGCGGCAACTGGAACCACGGGAACAGGCGCGGGCATCGCTGCCGCCTGCGGCCATGCGGGCGCTGGCGCGGTCTTCGTCCCGCCCCCCTTGAGCGCAGCTTGGATGTCGGCCTTCACGATGCGTCCATGCGGGCCCGAGCCGCCGACACGTGACAGGTCGACCCCACCCTCGGCGGCAAGGCGGCGGGCCAGCGGCGAAACGTGAAGCCGTGCACCTGCCTCGACCCGCGGGAGCGGCGCAGCAGGCGCTGCAGGCCTGGACGCGGCAACGGGCGCCTTCACGGGCGCAGGCGGTGCAGCCGCAGGCTTCGGCTTCGCCGGCGCAGCGCTGGCACCCTCTTCGCGCAGCTGCGCGATCACGGTGTTCACCTTGACGGCTTCCGAACCTTCGGGAACCAGCAGCGCATCGACGACCCCTTCGTCGACAGCCTCGACCTCCATGGTCGCCTTGTCGGTCTCGATTTCGGCAATGACATCGCCAGAGCGCACCTTGTCGCCCGGCTTGACGTGCCACTTGGCAAGCTTGCCCTCTTCCATCGTGGGCGAAAGCGCAGGCATCAGGATGGGCGTGGTCATGGGCCTCAGCTCCGGTAGCAGACGGCTTTGACCGCCGCCACGATCTCCTCGACCGATGGCAGCGCCAGCTTTTCGAGGTTGGCCGCGTAAGGCATCGGCACGTCCTTGCCCGTGACGCGCGCCGGCGGTGCATCGAGCCAGTCGAAGGCATGCTCCATCACCTGCGTCGCGATCTCGGAGGCAATGCCGCAGACCGGCCAGCACTCCTCGACGGTGACGATCCGGTTTGTCTTCTTGACCGAGGCAATCACCGTCTCGGTGTCGAGCGGCCTGAGCGAGCGCAAGTCGATCAGCTCGACCGAGATCCCCTCCTTGCCCAGGATTTCGGCAGCCTGCATCGCCATGCCCACGCAGATCGAGTAGCTGACAAGCGTCACATCCGTGCCTTCCTGCACGACGCGCGCCTTGCCAATGGGAACAAGATGGTCGTCACCGACGGGAACCTCGAAGCTGCGCCCGTAGCAGATTTCATTCTCGAGGAAGATGACAGGATTGGGATCGCGGATAGCCGCCTTCAGCAACCCTTTCGCATCCGAAGCGAAATAGGGCGTCACGACCTTCAGGCCCGGAACATGTGCGTACCAC
>JBILGJ010000225.1:0-5280 GCA_044351125.1 Micropepsaceae bacterium | reverse complement strand
GCGCGGCGCCGGTACCTTCCATCACGGACGGGCCGGTGCCGTCGCTGCCGGGGGCGGGCAAGATCTCGATCGAGACCTTCGCCAATGCCACGGCGGCGCTGCTGCCGGAGGGGGCCATTGTGTCGGATGAGGCCAATTCAAGCGGGCTTTGGGCCTATCTCGCGTTCCAGAATGCGGCTCCCCATGACTGGCTGTCGCTGACGGGCGGGGCGATCGGGCAGGGCATTCCGGTGGCTGTGGGCGCTGCGGTGGCGTGTCCGGGGCGGCCTGTCATCAACCTGCAGGCCGATGGCAGCGCGATGTACACGATACAGGGACTGTGGACGGCGGCGCGCGAGAACCTGCACGTGATCACCGTGCTGCTCAACAACAAGTCCTATTTCGTGCTGAACATGGAACTGGACCGGGTGGGCGCGACCGCGCAGAGCGAGCGTTCGCGATCGCTTCTGTCGCTCGAGAAGCCCGTCATGGACTTCACCGCGATGGCGCGTTCGATGGGCGTGAAGGCCGTGCGGGCCGAGGACAACGAGACCTATGTGAAGGCGCTGCAGGCGGCGCTGGCCGAGCCGGGGCCGCATCTCATCGAAGTCATGCTTGCGTGAGGCCCAAAAAAGGAGCGGCAGGTGTCGTTGGGGGCGAACACCTGCCGCATTCAGCGCCTAGGCGATGGGTTTGACGGGAACGCTTGGGTAGGGGGGGCATCCCGTCTCTAGGCGCGAAGAGAATCAACTCTCGATACAAACTGTATCAGCCGATCCGAATCCTAATAGGGGTCAAAGCGCAAAAACGCACGTCGCGTTGCGGGTAAGAAGGTTTGTGCACAGCTTGCTATCGGCGTTAACACATCGGCATCGCGCGTTTTCATACTGTCCCCGAAAATAGGTCTTTGGCATTCGAAAATACTTTAATTCAATGCGTTAGCCGTCATTGCTTCCGCCTGTTGTGAGGGTGGCGGCCAGCAAGGCGCGGCGGACAGTTGTGCCTGGTGATCTTGCTCAACTTCAACTTGATGAATCAGCGTCCTGCAATTCCTGGCTGCCATCGCCGAGTTGACGCCCTGCGGCTGTCCGCTCATGGTGCTGCCCATGGAACAGGTCCAGTCGCTTCATCCCGGCCGCTTCGCTGCCGTGGGGTCCGTGGCCGTCGCAGCGGCGGTGGTCACGATCATCGGGGTTTCGATCGCGCCGATCGCCACCTTCGTGCTGATGATCAGCGCCTTTGGGCTGCCGCATGTCATCTATGAACTGCGCTACTGCGACGAACGTTTCAGCTCGCGCACCTCGCCGCGGCTTTTGTCGATCCTGGGGCTGCTGGTCGGCCTGATTGCGCTGGGGCGGGTTGGTAACGGGACGCACTGGATCCCGTCGGATATCTTCGTGCCGATGGAGCTGGGGCTGGGGGCCTGCCTTGCCCTGGTTGCTGCCTGGCACATGCGGGCGCATCGCTGGCTTGGGGCGGCGGCAGGGCTTGCCTTTGCGGTTGGGGCAACGCTGTTTCCGCTGGAGACGTTCCTGGCGTGGGCGTGGCTGCACAACCTGACGCCTGTCGGCTTCGTGGCGGAGATCACGAAGGGCGAGGAGCGTCGGCAGTGGATGATGATCCTGTTCCTGCCCTTCGTGCTTTTGCCGGGCCTGGTGGCGACCGGCGTGTTCCACGATGCCGTCGCAGCCATCGTGTCCCTGCCGGAGCTGCAGGGGATGTCGATGTTCGGGGCGGGCGACCAGCCATTGATGTCGTTCCTGCCGCCGGAGTCCTATGATCTGAACCTGTTCTCGGCTGCCGTCGTGGCGCAGTCGATGCATTATGTGGCGGTGATCGTGCTGCTGCCGCGCCTGTTGCAGGCGCGGGGCGAGGGCCGACCCTCGGGCGCGCTGTGGCGCTGGCCGGACTGGCGCAGCTTTGCAGTGATCGTCGCGGTTGTTTCGGTGATTGCCCTTGCGCTCTATGCGATCAGCTATCGGGATGCGCGCTCGGCCTATGCGGTGGCGGCAGCGATCCATGCGTGGATCGAACTGCCGGTGCTGCTGATGGCGCTGGGCCAGGGGTTCAGGCCAGCGCGTATATGACCTCGCCCGCGCCCCAGGAGGCGGCGTTGACGAGGAGGGATGCCAGCAGCGCGTCGATCCAGCGGCAGCCTGCAACCAGGCGATAGACCGGGGCCTCGGCCAGAACAACGGCCATCTCCAGCAGTGGCGTCGTGAGCGGTCCGACCACGGCCTGCACGTCGTAGAACACCATCCAGAGCATGGGGTGCGTGAGCATGCTTGCGAGCATGGCGGCCAGCGCGCAGGCAGACATCTGCAGGCCCAGCGCCCGGCCGACGGCGAGAGCTGCAGAAGCTTCGATGATGAGCGTGAGGGCGAATGCGTCGGTCTGGGTCAAGGTTGGGGCTCGGGTCTCTGTGGTCCTGAATCAAAAAGGGCCGGCAGGTGGTGCTGCCGGCCCCTTTATATTCGTCAGGATCGCGTATCAGAAGCCGAAGCGCGCGGCGGCCGAGACTTCGTGACGCTCTGCCCCGTCGCGGCCGATGTCCTTCTGGACGCGGAGGTAGAAGTTGGTGTCGGTGCCGACCTGGCCCTGGACGCCGAAGCCGACGGTCGCCCAGTCGGTTCCGAGGTCGGGGCCCGGGGCCGAGAAGGTCGCGCCCGGTGCGCCGGCGAAGCCCGAGGTCACAACGAGCGGGTCGTTCATGAACTCGTGGTTCCAGACCACGCGCAGCATGGGCACGAGGGACTTGTTGCCGGGTTCGAGGTGGAGGGCCATCTCGCCGCCGAGCTGGCTCTTGAGCGAGTCGATCGAGCGGGCATTCACGGCCGCGCCGAGCGCACCCACGCCGGTCTCGGTATACGCGTCGATGTCGACGTTGATGTAGTGCAGGCCACCCACGGCTCCCAGGCTCATCCAGCTGGCGCTCATCAGATCGTAGCCGACGGAGGCGCCGAGCTGGATCTGCGAGGCATCTGTCTCGCCGCTCGCAATCCCGTTGATGAAGGGGGCGAGGATGAGCGTACGCTCGGTCTCGAAGCTGTGCCAGGCGCCCGAGGCATAGAGGTCTGCCGAGAGTGCACCCTGGTCCATGCTGGCATAGGCAGACAGGGCGACGCCGTCGCTGCTGGTGCCGCCGCCGAGGCCGTAGTCCTGGGCCACGGTGGACTGCAGGTAGCTGACGGCGAGGCCGGCCACGAGGCCCTGGCCATCGCTGTGGTCGATGCCGGCCGTCAGGGCGGCTGCGTCAGCCTTGTCGGTGCCGATCCCGCCGGCCTGCTCGGTCTCGAAGATCGCGACGTCACCGGAGAAGAACAGTCCGTAGCCGTTGCCGAGATCGATGTCGCTTGCAGCGGCAGCGCTGGCGGCGAGTGCGGCCGTTGCTGCCGAGGCGAGGGCCTCGGAGGACTGGCCGACCGAGGCGAGCTGCGTGCGGGCGAGGTCGATCTGCGCGACACTGCCGTCACCGCTCGCACCAAGCAGGCTGTAGGCGCGGTTGGCAAACTGGCCGCGCAGGAGGTCGCCGGTCGAGAAGGCCGTCATGGCCTGCGCGTTGGCACGCGTGGGGCTGAGGGCCTCGAGGGCCTGCGAGAGCGATGCCGAGTCGAGCGTCTGCAGGGCGCCGATGGCCGGGATCATGTCGGGATCCGACTGGACGGCGCTGCTGTTGAGCGCCGTGCAGACAGGTGTCTCGACCGGGCCCGATGCGAACGAGCAGAAGTCCGCGATCGTCACGCTTACGAAGTTGCTGCCGTAGGTCAGAACCGGGAAGAGTGCGCCGGGCAGCAGGTCCTGGACCGAGGTGAACCGGCCCGAAACCGTTCCGCCTGTGGTCAGGAAGTTGTTCGTCTGGCCAAGCGTCGGGGCTGCACCGAACTGCGTGAAGCGCACGGTGCCGGCCAGTGTCGCATTGCCGCTGACGGCCAGCACGTCGCTGGCGCCTGTCGTCATTTCCACGTCGAGGATGCCGCCGAGGCCCTGCGAATACGGGCCCGTGACATTCAGCGTGCCGATCGAGTTGCCTGGCGCGATTGCTCCGGCCGTGTTCACCAGGTTTCCGGTGATCGTGCCTGCACCCATCACCTTGCCGCCGAGGACGAACAGGTTCGTGGTCGAGAACCCGCCGTTGACGGTCAGCGTGCCGGCATCGACATAGGACGAGATCGTCGTGGTCAGCTGTGCGCCCGAGCGGATGTTGAGGCCCGAGCTTGCGCCGCGCACGTTCAGCCGGTCGATCGTCACCGTCGTTCCGGTCAGGAACGTCGTGCCGGCGGACCTGAGGTTGACCTCGAAGAAGCGGGTCGAGTTCTGCAGGCCGGCCGTGCCGTTCGTGTTGTTGGGCACGAAGTTCGTGCTGCCGGGGCCGGTCAGCGCGCCGGAATTCACCGGGATCAGCGTGCCGGACGACCAGAGCGCCGTCGTCATCGGCTGGCTGGGCGGATTGCCGGGCAGCGTCGTGTCGCTGTTTGCCGTTGTCGTGGGGTTTCCTGTCACGACCGCTTCGGCGACGGGATCAAGCACCTGCGGATCGTTGGTGCCGCCAATCAGGGCCTGGGGAACCGGATCGAGGACCTGCGGGTCGCCATCGCCGTTCTTCAGGTTCACGGTGCCAGCCATGGTCTGCTGTCCGGGCAGGCCCACGGTATCGGGCTGTGGCTCGGTGGTGCCGCCAGTGGGAGGACATGTGCCCAGGAAGGCGCAGCTTGCTGCCGGTGAGGGGTTCGCATTGATCGTGCCGACATTGGCCGCTGCGCTGGAGACGCCCAGCGCCGGGGTGGTCGGCAGGCCGTTCACGAGCGTGGAGCCCGCGAGCACCATGTAGAGCGGGTCGAGTTCCTGGGTCCAGCGTGCGGCGTCCGTCCATTCGCCGTCGCCTGCTGCCGTCGTGACGTACTTGTAGGGATTGTTGACGACGATCTGGTCCCAGAACAGGAACAGCGGATTGTAGCCCGATGCCGATCCAAGGCAGGAGAAGTTCGTTCCCACATTGGTGTTCTGGCATGCTCGGATGAAGTTGTCGTTCGGGTTACCGAGCGACTCATAGAAGAACCGTGAGCCCTGGCTCAGAACGCCCAATGATGCCTGGCGGCCAAATGCGGTCGTCAGCAAGGGCGAGCCGGAGTCTCCAGGCGCCGTGTTCACTTCGTTTGCAGTGGCAGCTCCGGGGAATATGTCGGAATCAAGCGTTGATGCATTCAGCGCCGTCGTTCCAGGCCCGTTGAAGAAGGGGCGCGTTGCCCGCTGCGGGTCGTCGAAATCCGTCCAGTACATGTCCTGATATGTGGATGTGCCGGG
>JBILGJ010000224.1:0-5281 GCA_044351125.1 Micropepsaceae bacterium | reverse complement strand
AATCTTCGGGCTTTGCCGCCTCCCCTTCCTGCTCCCATGCAATCTCCGCACGGCCTCAAAGGGCCCCTCGTGCCTTTTTCGGGTTTCTTCCATGAGCAAGCGTCCAAACTTCGATTTCGCGATCATCCGCCACGGCCAGAGCGAGGCGAACAGGCAGAACATCTTCACGGGGTGGCGCGACAGCCCGCTCTCGGAGCAGGGTATCAGCGAGGCGCGCGCGTCGGGGCGGCTGCTGAAGCAGGAACGGTTCCACTTCGACATTGCCTTCACCTCGCTGCAGAGCCGGGCAATCAAGACATTGTGGCTGGTGCTCGAGGAGATGGACCTGATGTGGATCCCCGTTCGCAAGCACTGGCAGCTCAACGAGCGCCACTATGGTGCGCTGCAGGGCAAGAACAAGATCGAGGCCGTCGAGACATTCGGGGCCGAGCAGGTGAACAAGTGGCGGCGCGGCTATGCAGTGCAGCCGCCCTTCGTCGACCTCACCGATCCTGATTATCCGAAATTCGATGCGCGTTATGCCGGGGTACCCGAGGCGCAGCTTCCGCGGGGGGAAAGCCTCAAGGATGTATCGGACCGCGTGCTCCCGTTTTGGTTGAGCGATATCCTGCCCCTCGTGCGGTCGGGAAAGAAGGTGCTGGTGGCCGCACACGGGAACTCGCTGCGTGCGCTGCTCAAGCATCTTGAACGAATGAGCGAGGACGAGATCGAGGCCGTGAACATTCCCACGGGCCTGCCGAGGATCTACACGCTCGATGCCGAGGGCCTTGCCAAGGCGACGTCCTATGTCGGGGACCCTGCCGAGGTTGAGGCGCGCATCCAATCGGTTGCAAACCAGACGAAAAAGGGCTGACTTCCGGTTCGTCGATAAACCTGACCGATTCGGGGACCCTTGTTCGTGCGTTGCCTTGTGTCCTGCCCGAGCGTTGCTGCTGCCGTCGCCTCCATGCCTGCCTTCGAGGCGGGCCGATGACGGGCGCGCAAGGCGCATGGCCAGCGGCGGGCGCCGCGCTGCTTGCGACGGGACTTGTCCTCTCGGCGGCGGCCCAGACGCTCACCAATCCGGTCAAAAAACTCGACGAGATCCAGACGCAGATGCGCGATGGCCGCACGCAGATCGACCGTTACAAACGGTCTGCGGACCAACTCCAGCGCGAGCAGGAGGAACTGCGCGGGCGCATCATCATGGCAGCCGGAAATGCGCAGGCCCGGGAACGGGACCTCGGCGCGGTCGAGCAGCGGCTGGCAGGGCTCGAAACGCAGGAGGCGGCCGCCGTGGACCGGCTGCAATCAGAGCGCGAGAAACTGGGGCTTCTGCTGGCGGTGCTGCAACGCATGGGACGCGAGCCTCCGCCTGCGCTCATCATCAGGCCCGACAATGCGACAGCCGCGGCGCGGTCGGCGATGCTGCTGTCGGCGGTGGTGCCGGGTGCGCAGGCGAAGGCAAAGGACCTGGGGCAGCGGCTTGACGCGCTGCGTTCCCTGCGCAAACAGGCGGCGGCCGAGCGCCTGGAGGTGGCGGCGGCTGTCGGCGCGCTCGAGAAGGACCGCAATGCGCTGACGCAATTGCTGTCGCAGCGGCGGTCGTTGATGCAGGATACCCTCGAGAGCCTGGATGCCACGCGCGAGCGGGTGCAATCACTCGGCGAGCAGGCCCAGGATCTCAAGGCGCTGCTCGACAGCCTTCGGCAGGAGGACAGCCGGCCACGGATCAGGGGCCAGGGGCCCGCGGTCATCAATCAGATTGCAACGGTCGGCGCCTCGCGGGCGGTGCCGCTCGACCGGCTGAGGGGGCGCCTGCGGTGGCCGGCAAATGGCCAGCTTGTGTCCCGTTTTGGTGGTCCGGACGGTAGCGGCGGGCACCTGCGGGGCATTTACCTCGAGACCCTTGCCGGCTCCACGGTCACATCTCCGTGCGATGGCAAAATAATGTTCGCTGGCGCCTTCCGCGGCTATGGGCAGATGTTGATCATTTCGGCGGACGGTGGCTATCATGTGGTTCTGGCAGGACTTACCGATATCAATGGGGTGGTAGGACAAGTGGTTTTGGCGGGCGAGCCTCTCGGGCGCATGGGAACAGCGGGGGGTGCGCGGCAAGCGTCGAACTCGGCCCTGCGTGGCCCGACGGGCGAAAGCAGCCAACGGCTCTATATCGAGTTTCGCCGCAATGATGCCCCTGTTGATCCGGTACCTTGGTTCGCCTCGCTGAAAGAAAGGGTAAGCGGTTAATCCATGAAGAAATTTGCTCTGGCTGTCGTGTCCGCCATCGGCGGTGCAGCCGCGACCATCGTTTTGACGCAGGCGGTCGCAGGTCCCGACACCTATCGCCAGCTCAACCTTTTCGGCGACGCCTATGAGCGCGTGAAGAACGATTACGTGCGCGAGACGAAGGACGCCGAACTGATCGAGGATGCGATCAACGGCATGCTCTCGGGGCTTGACCCGCACTCGAACTATCTCAATCCGAAGAGCTTCTCGGACATGCAGGTCGTGACCCGCGGCGAATATGGCGGGCTTGGGCTTGAAGTCACCATGGAAGACGGGCTCGTGAAGGTGATCGCACCCATGGATGGCACGCCGGCTGCCCGCGCCGGCATCAGGAGCGGTGACCTCATTGCCAGCATCGACGGGATCACGATCCAGGGCATGACGCTGTCGGAAGCCGTCGACAAGATGCGCGGTCCGGTGAATTCCCAGATCAAAATCCAGGTCCTGCGCAAGGGCGAGAAGAAGGCGCTGGATTTCGTGATCACGCGCGCCATCATCCTGGTGGAGAGCGTCCGCTTCAAGGCCGAGGGTGACGTCGCAGTTATCCGCATCACCACCTTCACGGAGCAGACGGAAGAAGGGCTTGAGAAAGCGCTGCAGCAGACCAAGGCCAAGATCGGGCCGCGCCTGAAGGGCGTCGTGCTTGACCTGCGCAACAATCCGGGCGGCTTGCTGGACCAGGCGATCGTCGTGTCGGATGCGTTCCTGGATTCCGGCGAGGTTGTTTCGACGCGCGGTCGACGGGCGAGTGACACGCAACGGTATGGCGCACGCGCCGGCCAGATCTTCCCGGGGGTTCCGGTCGTGGTGATCATCAACGAGGGTTCGGCATCGGCCTCGGAAATCGTGGCTGGTGCCCTTCAGGACCACCGCCGCGCCCGCATCATCGGCACGCGGTCTTTCGGCAAGGGCTCGGTGCAGACCGTGATCCCGCTGTCGGGTGGCATGGACGGGGCGCTCAGGCTGACCACGGCCAAGTATTACACGCCGTCGGGCCGCTCGATTCAGGCGACGGGCATCGATCCGGATATCCTCGTGGAGCAGACGGCTGAGTCCGACAGCGAGGCCGAAGCGAACCAGCGGATGTCCGAGGCGAGCCTGCCCAAGCACCTGGACGGTCAGGAAGGCGGTCGCAAGCCGCATGTCGGGCCGCGGGCTCGCCCGAAGGCTGGCGAGAAATTCGATGACTTCCAGATGACCTATGCCTTGCGCCTGCTGCGCGGGCAGGAGGTGGTCTCGGCTGCCGACAAGCCGGCGCCTGCAAAGCCGCCGGTGCCGAAGCCGAATTAAACACTTAATGACCTGTGACTTGATATAAGGCCCTGGAGGGGAATCAGCCCCTCCAGGGCCTTCTGCTGTCTTACTGGCGCGCCATGAAACTGCCGCGGCTCACATTGCCGGTCTTTGTTTCGCAGGCTGCAGGCCGCGCGATGGCTTTTCTGCGCGCCCTGCCCCGGCGTGCCGTGATTACCTTGGGCGTCACGGTGGGCCTGGTGCTGCTGTTTCTTGGGGTCAGCCTGCTTCCTTCTGCCCCTCCCGAGCCGTCGAAAGAGGCTACGGTCATCCGGCTGAACCTCGCCAAAGGCGAGAAGAAACAGCCCGATGGCCTTCTTGACCCGGGCACCGGCGAGAATGGTTCCTCTGCCGGGACTGCAGCCTTGCTGCTCGGGGCCAATGGCGCTGTCATCAGCGATCCGGCCCTGATCGAGATGACCAGCGACGGTCCGTTGCCACGCATCGGCGAGGACGGGCGGACGCCGATGGACACCTATTCGCGCAAGACCGACACGAAGGAGATCCGCCCGCGCATTGCGATCGTGGTGACGGGGCTCGGGCTCAGCCAGCAGACGTCGATGGTTGCGATCGATACACTTCCCCCCGGTGCAACGCTGGGCTTTTCACCCTATGGGAGCGATCTTCAGGGGCTTGTTTCGGCTGCACGGGGCAACGGCCACGAGGTGGTGCTCGAATTGCCACTTGAGCCCTATGACTTCCCCAACAATGATCCGGGCCAGAAAACGCTGATTGCCGGCGGTTCGCCCAAGAGCAATGGATTGCGGCTGCGGTGGGTCATGTCGCGTTTCACGAGCTATGCGGGATTGATCACCATGGAGGGTGGCAAGTTCCTGTCGAACGCCACCGATACGCGGATGCTGCTGGATGCAGCGCGCAAGCGCGGCCTTTACTTTGTTGACAGCGGGACATCCGACCAATCGGTCGCCCGCGATGCGGCGACGGTGACAGGCACACGCTTTGCGCGCGCTGACGTGAGGATTGATGCGAACCCATCGCCGGACACGGTGACAGAGGCACTAGCGGCGCTTGAGAAGATCGCCATGCAACGCGGCAGTGCCGTCGGAATGGCGGGCAGCTATCCAGGCACGATCGGCAAGATTTCAAGCTGGGCCAAGGAACTCGAGCAGAAAGGCTTTGCGCTTGTGCCGTTGTCGGCCCTGCTGTCGCCCGGCGCTGCGAAGCAGGCCGCCCTGCCCCCGCGCGCCGAGATGCCGGCGACGCCCGAACCCAAGCCCACGACACCCAATCCCCCTGCCTTGCGCCGCTCGGGTGACGCAGACATGCAGCCTGCAGGCGAGCGCGGGCGCCCGCGGACGGCGTCGACCGACAAGCAGGGCACACGCAAACCTGCGGCTGGTCCGGAACCTCTTGCGGGGCCGCATCCGTGAGACACCCAGATCCCGCCCAGATGCCCTATCGCCGCTGCGTCGGCATGATGCTGCTGAACCGCGAGGGCCATGTCTTTGTCGGGCGACGAACCCATATGGAGGCCAATGAATCGTGGCAGATGCCGCAAGGTGGCATCGACGATGGCGAGGATCTTCGGCAGGCCGCCTTGCGCGAGTTGGCTGAGGAAACCGGGATCACGCAGGTCGAGATCCTCGAAGAGGCTGCGGAGTGGTTCAACTATGACCTGCCCGCCGAAGCGCTGGGCATTGCCCTCAAAGGCAAGTATCGCGGACAGACGCAGAAATGGTTTGCGATGCGCTTCCTCGGC